>JAYUZA010000277.1:0-5761 GCA_043752145.1 Flavobacteriales bacterium | reverse complement strand
ATGAATTCAAAAAGTTTTAATTGGGAAAAAAATGGTAAGGAATTCTTTTACAAGGGAAGCATGTATGATATCGTAAATACTACTTCTAACAATGGTGTATTGTATTTTAAATGTATTAACGATAAACAGGAAAAGCAATTATTTGTCAATCTTGATAAACTACTTAAAGAAACTACCGGAAAAAGTAAAGAAGGTCAAAACAATATAAAAACATCGTTCCTGCCTTTGTATGACCTGGTTTCGGTACCCGAATTCTACCTGGGAAATAATTTTATGTTCCATAAAACTTTTTTCACTGAACAACAGGTAATTTTTCCATTCATTTCGATCATGGTGCCTCCACCTGATCAATTTATTTAATTCTCTGCTTAGTTTATTTTATTAGTCTCCAATGATCTTGGTTGGCCTGATTCAATTTTTTATAGCGGTTGGAATTATATTTGCCATCACAGCTTAATATTTATTTTTTTAAAATTCATTTTAAATGAAAACAAGTATATTATATATAGTGGCATTTATTCTTATTGTTGGCGCTGCAAATGCGCAAGCAATAAAAATATTTGATCAACAAAATTTAAAACCCATAGTTAAAGCGACAGTGCGTTTAGGTATAAATGCGGAAGCTAAATGGACAAACAATGCAGGAGAAATTGATCTGGGTCAAGTTTTACCAAACGATACGGTTTGGATCACAGCACGAGGTTATACTGCAGTATGGATAACGGGCGAAAAACTGGTTGCCAACGAAAATAAGGTTGGTTTAACACAAAAAGCATACGATCTGGATGAGGTGGTAATTTCTGCATCCAAGTTTGAAGAAAAGAAATCGGATGTTGCTTTTCAGGTTTTGACAATAAAGGCAAATGACCTTCAAAACATGAATCAACAATCCATGGCCGATGTTTTACAAAACTCCGGTGAGGTATTGGTTCAAAAAAGTCAGGCCGGAGGTGGAAGCCCGATCATTCGGGGATTTGAGGCTAGCCGCTTATTAATGGTAGTGGATGGGGTTCGTATGAACAACGCTATTTACCGTTCCGGACATTTGCAAAACATCATCACCCTTGATAATACTGTAATGGATAGGGTTGAAGTTGTTTTCGGACCTTCGTCAACAGTTTACGGAAGCGATGCTTTAGGTGGTGTTATGCATTTTCATACCAAAAATCCGCTGCTCTCTGATTCAACTGCTAAAGCAAATGCCAATGCATTTTTCAGGGCATCAACTGCAAACATGGAAAAAAGCGGTCACATCGATTTTAATTTAGGATGGAAAAAATTCGCTTCCCTTACTTCATTTACGTATTCTGATTTTGGCGATGTTCGTTCAGGACAAAATAAAAATTTGGCATATGGCGATTGGGGTAAGCGTTTATGGTATCAGGACAGAATTAACGGCATGGATACAATGATCGTTAATTCAGATACGAATATCCAGTTCGGGTCGGCTTATAAACAATATGATCTGTTACATAAATTTTTGTTTAAACAAAGCGATAAGGTTTCACATATTATCAATTTTCAGTATTCTAATTCAAGCGATATTCCCCGTTACGACCGATTATCACAAATTTCAGGAGGTTTGCCGCGATTTGCCCAATGGTATTACGGTCCGCAAAAAAGAATTTTTGCTGCGTACACTTTATTGCTTACTAACGATAAAGGGATATACGATAATGCCCGAATTATTTTGTCATATCAAAACATTGAAGAAAGTAGGAACGATCGCAGGTTTAACAAAGTGTATTTGAATCATCAAATTGAACAAGTGGATGTAATGGCGTTAAATGTTGATTTTTCGAAGCAAATAAAGAAAAATGAAATTCGATACGGAATTGAAGGCGTTTATAACAAAGTGAATTCAACAGCAACAACCGAAGATATTGTAATGGACACTTCAGCCGCTTATACCACGCGTTATCCGGATGGTGGTTCAACAGTAAATTCATTTGCGGCATATTTAACCCATACGTTCGAAGCCAGTGATAAATTTATGATTACAGACGGAATAAGATATAGCAATATTAATTTAACTTCATCATGGGTCGATACAACGTTTTACCCATTTCCATTCACTTCATTTACGCAAAAAAACAGCGCTTTAACCGGTTCCATTGGATTAATATTTAAGCCTGCGAAGGATTGGAAGTTTAGTTTAGCCGGGTCAACCGGATTTAGAGCACCCAATGTAGATGATCTGTCAAAAGTGTTTTTATCAACTGCGGGTAACATTATTGTTCCTAATCCTGATATTAAACCTGAATACACATATAATGCTGACTTGGGTATTCAAAAGATCTTCAATAAAACAATTTCATTAAGCGTTGTTGGATACTATACCTGGTATGCGAATTATATTTCCATCATGCCCAGATTTTTTGAAGGAAAAGATTCAATTATGTATCAGGGTACTTTAAGCGCAGTTAACATGAGTGTGAATTCCGATAAGGCTTATATTGCCGGAGGAAGCGCAAATTTGGCAGCCGATATAACAAAGAATTTTTCCATTACTTCATCCATAAATTATACCTATGGCCGCGTAAAAACAGATACAACTGATTATCCTTTAGATCACGTGGCCCCGATCTTTGGTAAAACAGCGTTGATACTAAAGGGTAAAAAATTCAGAGGAGAGTTTTTTGCCATGTACAGTGGATGGAAAAATCTGAAGGATTATAATTTCCTTGGAGAAGATAATATCACTATTGGTTCACCAAACAACAATGCTACAGATTATGGAATGCCGGGTTGGGTAACACTTAATGTAAGAGCATCCTATCAAATCGTTAAAAACCTTCAATTGCAAATGGCGCTTGAGAATATTACCGATCAGCATTACCGTACTTTTGCTTCCAATATCAGCGCTCCGGGTCGAAATTTTGTTGTTACACTCAGAGGGTCTTTCTAAGGATGAGATTTTAGTTTTTTCTTTATTAAAGTTGAAGGCGGAACGTTTCCTTTTTTATTCCCCGAACGAGTAGATGCGTTTAGGAATAATGGGTAAAGCGTTCCGTTTTTTTTGTCCGCTTTTACAGCATCGTGCGTTTTTAATGGGTGAACGGTTTTGCCGATTATGTTGGGGTAATTTTTAATGAGCTAATGGTACACGTTTATTTTCCCATGTACTTATATTTGGTTTATAACCTTTTTCAACCTAAACAAATTTGAAAACCAAAAAACGCGCTATGAAAAAACATCTACTTAAAGCCATTGCCTTTTCATTGGCATTTGTGTCATCAGACATTGCGTTTACGCAAGACCACGTATGCGGAACGACCAAAAGGATAAAAGAAATTTATGCCTCCGATCCTTTGCTTGAAAAGGAACACAAGGATTTTATTGAGCATTGTTTTGGCGGATCATATGCGGCAACACGCGCAGGGCTTGTTTATACTATTCCGGTAGTATTTCATATTATACATGAATACGGAACCGAGAATATTTCGGATGCGCAGGTCATAAACCAAGTTGCTATATTAAATGAAGACTTCCGGAAATTAAATGCAGATACTTCATTGGTAATTCCTGAATTCGATTCGCTGATAGCCGATGCACATATAAATTTCAGGCTTGCAACACTTGATCCTGACGGAAATTGTACGAACGGAATAAATCATTATTATTCGCATGAAACCCGAATAGGTGACGATTTTTCAAAAACACATTTATGGCCACGTAATAAGTATTTGAATATTTGGGTGGTTAAAAAAATGGAAAGCGGTATTGCAGGTTACGCGTATTATCCTTCGGCAACGGCCGGTATGTTAGCATTTGCCGATGGCATTATTATACTTAACCAACATATAGGTAATATAGGAACCGGAACTCCCGATAATTCGCGTTCACTTACGCATGAGGTGGGCCATTATTTAAATCTTCCGCATACATGGGGAAGTAATAATGATAACAATGTGGCTTGTGGTAACGATGGTATTCCTGATACACCCGAAACGGCTGGTTCGCCAATCGAGATCTGTGATCTGGCTTTGGCCGAATGCAATGCGGGAATAATTGAGAACGTACAAAACTATATGGATTATTCATATTGTTCGGTAATGTTCACCCCGGGACAAGCACTTGTAATGGAAGCGACATTGAATTCAAATATTTCGTATCGCGATAATTTATGGCAGTCGGAAAATTTGACTGAAACGGGAACCGATGTTGCTGTTGCACCACTTTGTTCACCTGTTGCCGATTGCAATCCTGATAATAAATTTATTTGTTTGGGTGATGCTGTTACGTTTGCCGATCATAGCTGGAGAGCGGTTGTTAGTTCGTATGCATGGACTTTTCCCGGTGGCACATCAACAATGCTTACTTCGGCAAATCCTCTTGTAACATATAATACTCCGGGATGGCATGATGTAACCATGACAGTTACAAACGCGGCCGGAAGCGATACAAAAACATTTATAAATGCAGTGTATGTTTCAAATTCTTATACCGACTTTATTGGGCCCGCAGTTGAAAATTTTGAAAGCGCTGCTACCGAACCTTGGTGGGTGGTAGATAATCCCGAAATCAATGAAGCAAAATGGAGTAGGATAAATTTGGCTACAGCTGCATCGGGTTCAAATTGTTTCGTATTGAACAATCATAAAGATATTTCAACAGGCGACTTCACCTATTTTGATAAACTGGGCGGAAGTATGGACGCATTAATTTCTCCTTCTTATGATCTTTCATCTACTACAGCAGCTGCGTTAACCTTCAAGTATTCATACGCAACACACGCCACCGTACCTGCCGATCAAACCGAGGAATTAAAGATATATGTTTCTATTGATTGCGGAAAAACCTGGAGTTTGCGCAAAACAATCGACAAAGTAGCACTGGCAAACGCTGGTGTTGCCTCCGGTAGTTACTCACCCTTAAACAGCAGTGCATCGTATTGGAAAACCGAATCAATTAACCTTGGTGCAAGTGTTGTTCAGCCTAACGTACGTTTTAAATTTGAATTTACGGCAAGTGATAAATCCAACAATCTTTATATCGATGATATTAATGTGAATGGTGTTGTTGGTTTAAATGAAATGCCTACTGTTCCTTTTTCATTTGATGTTTATCCTAATCCGGTTAATTCAGGTCAAAATATCATTGTTGAATTTACCAACGAAACGGGTGTTATGAATATTGAATTATACAATTCAATTGGAGCAGTTGTTTATTCAAAAAGTATAAAAAGTTCAGGCAATACAGTTAAATTTGAGATTCCTGTTTCGGAAATACAAATTTCGGGTGGGATTTATGTAGTTAGCCTTTCAAATGAGGTTTATAAACAGGCAAAAAGGATAGTGGTGGACTAGTTCAATTATTTCTTTGGATGCAGAACAGGCCGGCAAAAATGTCGGCCTTTTTTTGTTAACGAAATGTTAGTTAGCAAAAAAGAGCTGTTTAACAAGGCCTTATTCCTTTGTTTTTTGTTGAACCTTTTGAACGGGCGGTTGTACTGAATCAAAAACCGGAACATGAATGCCTTTTTTATAGATCCCCGAAATTACCAGATCTCATTTCTTTCAGCCTTCCTTTTATATGGAACCTGGGCGCTTGGATGGGATACCGATCCGCAAAAACTCATCATTATAATGGCAACCTGTTTAGGAACTCAGGCTTTAGGTTGTTTGATTTTTAAGAAGGATATTTCTTCTCTAAAAAGCGCTTTAATTACAACCCTCGGCTTAACAATTTTATTAAAAGCAAATTCATTGTCAACATATGCACTGGCCGCTTTTTTAGCCATTGCCTGTAAATTTATTTT
>JAYUZA010000276.1:0-13947 GCA_043752145.1 Flavobacteriales bacterium | reverse complement strand
AAACACAGTTTATAGAATAAATAAAACCGGATTTGCAGATCCCAGGACCCCTTATGTTATAACCAAACCGAACAATGATCTTATTTCTATCCACTTTGATGCTGCGGGTCAAAGGGAAATGGGATTACGCTATTTTTGGGAGTATAAAAGCTTAACAGATCAATAATTACACTTCAATCCCCAACAAACAAACATCGTCAACCTGGTGATGATGCCTTTTCCATTCGGTAAATACGTCTTCAAAAAAAGCTTTATCCAATCCACGGCCATCCTCAATAGCTTTTTTAATAGCCGCTTCAAAATTCGGGTATTTTAATTTACGTCCAAGATCACCACCAATTTGATCAACATATCCATCGGTAAAGAAATAAATTAAATTCCCTTTTTCCAGTTTCAAATTATACTGTACAAATGTTTCTTCCTGTTCAAAATATCCTACCGGCATTTTATTTCCCGTGTAACGCGTTAACCCACCTTCTTTATGAATGTACAACATGCGGTTAGCTGTTGCATAGGTGAAGTCTCCCGTGTCTTTATTCAATTTACCAATGGTTAGGTCCATTCCGTCCCTGCTGGTTCCTTCGGCCCCATCCTGCTTCAATGCAAATTTTATCCTGTCGCGCAATAAATTCAATATTTCGGCCGGCTCGTACTTTTGTTTTTCATTAATGATCTCATTCATTAAATTTATTCCCAATACACTCATGAATCCGCCCGGAACGCCATGACCCGTACAATCGCACAAAACAAAAATCACGGTGTTTGTTCCTGGTATTTGATTGACCCAGTAAAAATCGCCACTCACAATATCCTTGGCCTGAAAATAAACAAAGGCTTTGATAAAATGCTTGCAAAACTCTTTATCGGTGGTAAGCATCGCTTCCTGAATTCGTTTGGCGTAATTAATACTGTCGGTGATCTCTTTGTTTTTTGTTTCAACCAATCGCTTTTGTTGCTGAATTATTTCCTGCTGACGCAAACTATACCTGTATCGTTTAAAAATAAAATACAAAAATATTATGGTAAGTACAAGGCCTCCCAACGAAGAATACAAAATAACACGCTGACGTTTTTTATCACTTTCGGTACGTATTTTTTCCTTTTCACGTTGGGTTTTGTACTCCGAATCTTTTTGCTCCAGCGCGTATTTTGTTTTTAACTGATTTAACTCGTCAAATTGTGCAGAATTTAAAATACTGTCTTTTAACATGTCGCTTTTTTCAAATGCAAACAAAGCATCATTTACACGACCTGTTTTCTTATAACATTGGTACAAACCTTCATAACATGATTTTTGCTGATCGAGCGAACCTGTTTCTTCGGCTAAATTAAGTGCGCGGCTGAAGTAATCAATTGCTTTTTCAAAATTATTCAATTCAAGATAAACATTTCCAATACTTATATACGAGCTGATAATGCCCGCGGTAAATCCAAGCGAGTCGCGTATTTGCAGCGATAAATTATAATATTTTAATGCTTTGTTGTATTTTTCCGATTCGCTTAATTTAAAACTTCTGCGAATCGAATCGGGTAAGGTGGCGTAAATGCTTCCGATATTCCCCAATGAATTTGCATATCCGCGCGGATTCCCGTTCTTCTTATCAATAGCTAAACTTTTTTCATAATATTTAAGGGCGGGACGAATTTGCTTAAGGTTTTTGTAAATGTTACCCATGTTACCGTAACTGGATGAAACACCTTCCATGATTTTGAGCTTTAAGCACAGGTCCAAACATTGCGATTGGTAATACAAAGCTGTTTTATAATCCTTAAGTTCCTGATAAATGGTAGAAAGATTATTTAAAATATTGGCTTTTCGTTGCAGGCTTTTTGTTTCCTCGCATTTTTTCAAAGCCATTTGCTGAAATTTCAAGGCTTCGGGATAATTTGATAATTGCGCGTAAGCCATTCCGGTTAGCCTGTATCCATCAACAAGGCCAAGGGTATAGTTATTGTTCTCCGAATATTTTGTGGCTTTTTTAGCAAGTATCAAGGCGCTATCATTATAAATACCATAATACTCCCAAAACATTTCGGCATAGGTACCAACAACCAGCGTATCGTTTTCGGTTCTTGTTAAAGCCCGTTTTAAACTATCCAGTCTTTTATAATCTTGCGCAAACGTATCGTTCGTGAACAAGTTCACAAGAATAAAAGTTGAAACAATGAAAAGGGTTCTTAATTTGGTCATTGTATTTGTCCCGAGGCTTCGGGAACGAAAAGTACGCAAATACTAGGTTTAAATTGTAAGATAAGATGGATTTTGAACAGGAAAAAAATTGGCAATTGGTATTAAACCACATTAAAGCCGATGTTGGTGAAATTCCCGACCTGCAATCCATTGTTTTTTTAGTTGGGGTACAGGAACTTGGAAAGGGTCATGGTAAGTTTAAAAAAGACGAGAAACTAAACCTTATGCATATTGCCATTTGCCGGTTATTGGAACCTTTTGGTTATTATAAATTTATTGGACTTGACCCAGACGGATGGCCACATTATGAAGCATTGCAACAACTTCCCCCATTGGAGGAAAAAGAGCAACAAGAATTAATGAAAAGGGCTATAGTGGATTATTTTATTACCGAAGGGATTATACATCCTCAATCGTAATAGTTACGTAATTGGTTTTTTCTTCTTCGATCTTGATGATGCCTTTTCCTTCTAACGTATCCTTGCTTACATGCACGTCTAATACGCTAAAGCCTGCAGCACCACGCTTGAAATACTCGTTGAAATTAAAGGTTGCTTTACCCTCACTGTCAGTTGTTTCGTCAACATCAATACGGCCTCCCGGATTTCCATCAGTATCAACACCCAGTAATTTTACTGAAGCACCGCTCATAACATTCCCGTTTATATCGTATACGCTCACGATAGCCATGGTATCAGCCGGATCTTTACATCCTTGAAAGGTAAGTGTCAGTAACACAACGGTTACCGAGAACAAAGAGGCTAGTATTTTTGTTTTCATATAATAGTTTTTAGACCAATTAGTTGGGCCTGGTTTTTGTGTAACAATCAAACCAAGCTAAAAGTTACATATTAAACGATAATTTTGCATTATGGTTGCTTACAAATATAAGAGAATTATAGTATTAAATACGCGTTTGGTCCTTTTCATTGCGCTTTTTGGTTCATTTTTGTCGGTCAAGGCCCAGCTTGTTGAAATTGTAACCGAGAAAGGCATCATTAGGATCATGCTTTATAAAGACACGCCTTTACACAGCGCCAATTTTGTCAGGAACATTAAGGCGGGTAAATATAACAATGTGCTTTTTCATAGGGTAATTAAAGAGTTTATGATCCAAACCGGTGACCCAGGTTCGGCCACAGCCAAGCCCGGAGAACAGGTTGGTGGCGATAGGGGAACGGAACTTGTCAAGCCTGAAATTCTTTCACACCACTGTCACAAACGCGGGGCACTGGCCGCAGCACGACAAGCAGATGGGGCCAATCCTGATAGAAAGTCATCGCAATTTCAGTTTTACATTGTTGATGGTCGTGACTATGCGCCTTACATGTTAAAGGCCATGGAAAATAAAGAGAACCGAAAGAACCGTCATAAGGTTGCTGACAGTATTTTATACGCTGCAAAAAATTTTCAAACCAAACGACAACTAGATAGTTTAATGATGGCCAAAGATTTTAAAACGGCCGATAAAATATTGGAACAAATGTATGTGCAAACCGATAGTGTCATTGGCAAAAAAAACCTTTTCAAATTCAGCGACCAACAAATTTTAGAATATACCACACAGGGCGGGGCACCCAATTTGGATGGAAAATATACCGTGTTTGGCGAAGTGATACAGGGGCTTGAAATAATTGATATAATAGCTGAAGTGGAGACCGATGCCAATAGCCGGCCGGTTATCGATATCCACATCTTAAGGATCACCATTCTGGAATAATCTCCAATTTGATCCCATTTCTGATGTCCGAGGTCTGACATCTGATGTCTTGTCTAACGAAGAATTGTCAAACACGCACACTTAATAAAATACGGGCTGTTTTACTTGTTCGTTCCCATATTCAAATTATCTTAGGTGCAGATACTAAAAAAGGTATCGGGCACCAACAAACCATATGGTATTTGCAAGTATTACATTTCTTTATCTCTTTTTGCCCCTTAACCTTATTTTATATTATATAAGCAACAATGCTATTTACCGAAACATTTTGCTTACCGGTTTCTCATTATTCTTTTATGCCTGGGGCGAACCGGTTTGGATAATCCTCTTACTTTTTTCGGCAGCCGTTGACTGGGCAAATGCATTGGTCATTGAAAAATACCGGGGAACGCATTGGGCAAAAGTAGGCCTCATTTCATCAGCCATTGTGAATCTTGGTTTATTGGCCATTTTTAAATACAGCGGATTTATTACTCAAAACATCAACGATCTTTTTAGCCTCGATCTGGATGTGCCGCAGTTTAGTTTACCCATTGGAATTTCATTTTATAGTTTTCATGCATTGTCATACACAATAGATGTATACCGCGGACAAGTGAAAGCACAAAAAAGTTATGGTAAATTTTTAATGTGCGTGAGCATGTATCATCAATTGGTTGCAGGACCTATTGTACGTTACTCACACATTGCGCACGAAATTGATAACAGACGTTTTAATATTGCCGATATAAGCGCAGGTGTTACCCGTTTTTGTATTGGTCTGTTTAAAAAAGTGTGCATTGCCAACGTTGCGGGTGATTTAGTCCGGCAATACTTTGGCGATAATAACAGCGTTGATCCCAATTTTATACCAATGGATATTAGTCATCTTACCGTGGCCGAAGGTTGGTTTGCTATTTGCATGTTCTCCATTCAAATTTATTTCGACTTTTCGGGATACTCCGATATGGCTATTGGTTTAGGACGCATGTTTGGATTCCATTACCATGAAAATTTCAGGTATCCGTATATTTCACGATCGGCAACCGAATTTTGGCGAAGATGGCATATTTCATTGGGTAGTTTTTTTCGCGATTATTTGTATATCCCTTTGGGCGGAAATAAATACAAGCCATACCGAAATTTATTTATCGTTTGGTTCTTAACCGGTTTGTGGCATGGCGCAAGCTGGAATTTTATTTTTTGGGGATTGTATTTTGGCGTGTTGATCTTACTTGAAAAATTATTCCTGCAAAAACTCTTTGATCGCATTCCCCGCTTTGTTTCACATATTTATTTATTGATTGCGGCTGTTTTGGGATGGGCTTTATTCTTTTTCAAGGATCTTGATCGACTGGGGCAATTCTTTAAAATAATTTTTGGCGGTACAAATAATGACGTAAGCAATTTTGAATTTTGGCAAACGTTTTGGGCTAACAGTTATTGGATGGTCCTCGCAGTAATTTTATGCCTGCCTGTTTATCCTAGGGTAATTCGCTATGTGAAACGCACACTGGTAAAAGCAAGAAGTAAATACGTTTGGCAATATGCAACCTATTATTTCCTTTTACTGGTATTTAATTTATCTATTTTATATATAGCCACCGCCATGCTTATTGGTAAAACCTATAATCCGTTTTTATACGAACGCTTTTGAAAAAGGAACATAAACATATATTTTATTATATAAACGTTGGGGTTTTCAGCGGGGTCCTTATTATTTTCGGGCTTATGTTCCTTTTTCAGAAACAGGAAACCAAATCGTTGGTGGAAAAAAGAAACTTGAAAGAATTTCCTGAATTTAATACCGACTCCCTTTATTACGGAAAATATATGCGGGCCTTGGACGATTATGTTGCCGATCATTTTCCGCACAGAGAAGGTTTGGTAGAGTTCGCGTTAAAATTAAAAGAATGGCGCGGATATCATTCAGATGAATTAATAATTATTAATACACCTAAAAAACCAAAAAACATCATTGGAAAAGATTCAGCCAATGTTGATCTGGATACAGCCGCAATGCAAGAAGGTGAAGCTATTGAAGATAACCGTGGTCTTGTTATAAGCGAGGGTCGTGCCATGCAATTGTTTGGCGGAAATAATTCGCGTGCCAAAAATTATGCCGCAATGGTAAATACGTATTACGAAGAATTAAAAGCCGAAGGAATAAATGTATTCAATGTAGTTGTACCGTCATCGGCTGAATTTTATTTGCCCTCAAAATTCAAGCATTTAAAAGAACAGGAAAAACGCAACATTAAAATGATCTACGATTCGGAGGCCGGTGGCGTAGGTAAAGTTGATGCGTATTCAAAAATTGCAGCGCATAAGAATGAATACGTTTATTTCCGCACCGACCACCACTGGACAGGTTTAGGAGCCTATTACGCCTATACAGCGTTTTGTGAAACTGCGGGATTTGATGCAGTGCCGTTAGACAAAATGATCAAAAAATCGCAAAACAAATTTTATGGTTCACTGTATTTTTATTTGAACCGTAATTCAACCCTTGCCGAACATTACGATACTGTTCATTACTGGAAAATGCCCGATAATCCAAGCTGCTTGGTTTACAGGAAAGACAATATCAATAAAGCCATTAAAAGTCGTGTAATCGTTGATCAAGCCGGAGGATATAGCGTGTTTTTAGGGGCCGATTATCCGCTTATTAAAATTGAAACCAATGCAAAGAACAACCGAAGCATTATTGTGGTTAAAAACTCATACGGAAATCCATTTATTACATATCTTGTTTCACATTACGAAAAAATATTTGTGGTCGATTTCAGGTATTATAACACCGGAATTATTGATCTGCTAAGAGAAAATAAGGTAACCGACCTTTTGTTTATAAACGGTTCCATTTCGGCTAATACACCTTATACTGCCAGCCGTATAAAGCGTTTAATGTATGCCAAAAATAAACCGAAACCTAAAAACCAAAAAGACAGTACAAATGTTAAAATCGTGAAGGATACATTGAAATGATCTGCAGTAAAAAATTAAATATCTCACTATTTCTTAAAACCAATATGGTTTTGATCGCGTCCTGTTATTTATTTTCGTTCTACGGCATTGCCCAAACCGGAGCAGCGCTCATTCGTGATACTACCAAAAATACGGGTATTCACGAGGAGCTAAATATGTTGCAGTTTTATTACCGTAGTGCTATAATGGGTTTTTACAAAGGATGGAAAGGGTCGGCTAAAAGCAAGTTTTCCATAGTGCATGTAGGTGATTCACATGTTCAATCTGATTTTTATCCCGGGGAAATACGCAGGCGTTTGCAGTTTATTCACGGTGAAGGCGGACGCGGAATGATATTCCCTTATTCAACAGCCGCTACCTATTCGGCATTTGGATATACAACATCACATGTGGGTAAATGGCGGTTCGCAAAAACAGCGCAAATTCCACCCAAAATTTATTTAGGCGTTATGGGCATGGCCTGCCGTACAAAAGATCCTGCAGCAAGTTTTGAAATTACCTTCAAAGATCCTTTGCCCGAAAATTATACCAAACTTAAATTATTTTGCCGCAAACAGCGTTGCAGTTTTGATATGGTTATTGAATCAGGAGGTAATGCAACGATTGTAAAAGTTGATTCTGTTGCAGGAGATAAATTACCGTATTACGAAATAAATATTCCTTGTCCTGCGCCAACCATTACCATTCGTCTGGCAAAGAACAATGATCGCGACAGTGTATTTGAATTTTACGGAATGAGCCTTGAGAGTTCTTCAAACAACGGAATGATTATACACAGCTGCGGTGTTGGTGCATCACGGTTCAGAGCCACGCTTTATGAAACATTATTCGTGGAGCATTTACGGGCGCTTAATCCCGATGTTGTAATACTTGATTACGGCACCAACGATTATTTGTATGACGATGATATAAAACTTGAGTTAAGAACCGAAATAAATCTTTCAATTGCTAAAATAAAAGCGGCCGCACCGGGTGCAACCATTATTTTACCAACGGTGCAAGATCTTTTTAGAAAAGGGCGACATCGCGAATCGGGTGACGATTTTGCAGAGTTAATTCATTCCATTGCCAAAGAAAATAATTGTGTGGTGTACGATTGGTTTTGGATCTCTGGAGGAAATTACTCGATCAAGACCTGGGAAAAATTTGGTTTGGCACAAGCTGACCTGGTACATTTAACAAGACCCGGTTATGAATTAAAGGGGCAGTTCTTGAGCGAAGCATTTGTAAAATCCATCGACTTTTTAGATAAAAATCCGAAGGCCGATACACTTGTGTTTAAACGCGACAGTATACACCAAAGTGTGGTGCATGTTGAAACACCCAAATACTATACCGATGTAAAAGGCAAGCAATTAATTTACTATAAAATAAAAAATGGCGATAATTTAGGGGCTATCGCAAACCGCTACGGTGTAACCGTTAGTCAACTAATGGCATGGAATAATTTACGAAGCACGCAGATTATTGCGGGGAAAACGCTGAAAATATATAAGAGGAAGAGGTGATTTTAAAAACTAGAACGCTGATGACGCTGATTTTTATGATCCCCGCTGATTATGATAATTACCTCAAGTAAAAAAATCATATTAAATCATATGGGTCTGCGTCATCAGCGTTCCCTTAATATAAACTACAACAACTCACTAACCGCATCCCAATTCACCACATTGTACCAGTTATTGATATAATCTTTGCGAAGGTTTTGGTATTTTAAATAATATGCGTGTTCCCAAACATCCAATCCTAAAATGGGTTTACCTTTTACTTCGGCAATGTCCATTAGCGGATTATCCTGATTGGGTGAAGAAACTATTTCCAATTTACCGTCTTTTTGAATTAACCATGCCCATCCTGAACCAAAACGTTTCATGGCCGCATCGGTAAACAGTTCTTTAAATTTATCTAAACTTCCGAACTGACCATTAATTGCATCGGCCGCCTTTCCTGCGTAAGTGTCTTTTCCGTTAGCTTTCATCCATTTCCAGAACATGGTATGGTTCCAATGGCCACCGGCATTGTTGCGCGTAGCAACTGAATATTTTGAAATATTTGCAATAATTGTTTCGAGCGACCCTTCATTCACTTTTTGCTCAACCATAGCCTTATTGAGGTTATTGACATAGGCTGTATGATGTTTCCCAGAATGAATTTCCATGGTTTGTTTGTCAATAAAAGGCTCTAAAGCTGCAAGATCATAGGGCAATGGTTCTTGTTTGAACGTTAATGGTTCAGGAATTTTTGCAGGTGTTTCAGTATTGGCCGATACTGCGGCAACTTTACAGCCCACCAATGCTGCACCCGAAAGTATTGCCGTGGTCTTTAAAAATTTTCTGCGCGAGTTGTCTTCCATAACTTAACTGAATTTGATGAGTACCTGATTTTTTTCTACTGCCTGGCCTTGTTTTGCCTCTATCGAAGCCACTATTCCATCGGCCTGTGCCTTCAATACATTTTCCATTTTCATGGCCTCTAATATCACTAAAACCTGATCTTTTGTAACGGTATCGCCAGGGGCAACTTCAAATTTTACCACCAAACCCGGCATAGGGGCTTTCAATTCTTTCATTTTTTTGACCGTGCCCTTATCCATACCCAATTTCTTAAGCAAATTATCCATTTCATCGGTAGCTGAAATCGAACACTTTTTACCGTTCACTAACAGGCTTGCACTCTTTGTTTCCTTGTCGAACTTGAGCACAAAAACATCTATGCTTTTATTGTTTATTAAGACCGTAAAATGCTTGTTTCCCGTCTCAACCTGCTCAAATAAATGCGTGGTATCGTTCACGGTTAAGCTACCACTTTTGGTAGCGAATTCGACCTTCCTTTGTTGTCCGTTATTGATACTAATGTCTAATTTCATAGTCTTTCACTTAAATCGCCAATAAAATTATCAAATTTTATGGGTTTGAGCGTTTGATATTAGCAATAAAATACCGATTTTAGCAAATATTTATTTAACGGATGAAAATTACCTCTCTGCTCCCTTTTGCCCTAGTGCTATTGATAGTTGCATGCAAGCCAAAACAAAAAGTTACCGACACAAATTCGTCTAATCAAACAGACGTTGTAAGTGAAAACAGCCATTTATATGACCCCGACTATAAGGCCGATGAGGATCCCTTAAATGGCAAAAAGCAGCCTGAGCGCTACAACCCCTCTGAAACCAAGGTTAACGACTTAATTAACACAAAACTTGAAGTTAGTTTTGACTTTAAGAAACGTCAGTTAAACGGTAAAGCCACTATTGACCTTACCCCGCATTTTTACCCCACCAACAAATTAAGCCTTGATGCCAAGGGAATGGATTTGCATAAAGTGCAGTTGGTGGAAAACAATGTTAAGAGCGACCTGATATATACTTATGATACGCTTGATATTTACATTACCCTGCCAAGAACGTATAAGCGTGGTGAAAAATATACCGTTTACATTGAGTATACCGCAAAGCCTGATGAACTGGAAGCCGGTGGAAGTGCTGCCATTACCAGCGATAAAGGTTTGTATTTTATTGACCCGGATGATATCGTTGATGGTAAGCCAACACAAATTTGGACACAAGGTGAAACCGAAGCATCTTCATGCTGGTTCCCTACCATTGACCGCTCAAACCAAAAACAAACTGAGGAAATTTTAATTACTGTTCCTCAAAAATTCAAAACATTATCTAACGGCTTGCTGGTTGGGTCTAAAAACAATCCCGATGGTACGCGTACCGATGATTGGAAAATGAACCAACCCCACTCGCCTTACTTAGTCATGATGTCTATTGGCGAATACAGTGTAGTGACCGATAAATGGAAAAAGAAGAACGGAAAAGAGATCGAGGTTTCTTATTATGTAGAAGCCGAATACGAACAATACGCCCGCGATATTTTTGGCGAAACACCCCGCATGCTCCAGTTTTTCTCGGACCGTTTGGGTGTTGAATATCCATGGGATAAATATTCACAGGTCGTTGTACGCGATTATGTTTCGGGTGCCATGGAAAATACAACAGCCACCATTCACGGTGAGTTTTTACACAAGACAAAACGTGAAATGCTGGATGGTAACAACGAATCCATTATTGCACATGAATTATTTCACCACTGGTTTGGCGATTATGCTACCTGCGAAAGCTGGGCGAATTTACCCTTGAACGAATCGTTTGCCAACTACAGCCAGTTTTTATGGGATGAGTTTGCGCACGGTCGCGATGAAGCCGATTACCAGGCAATGAAAGAAGGTCAGGGCTATTTTCAATCATCAAAACAAAGTGGCCATGTTGATATGATCCGTTTTGATTATACCGACAAAGAAGAAATGTTTGATGCGCACTCGTATAACAAAGGTGGCCGCATTTTAACCATGCTTAGAACCGTTGTTGGCGATGACGCGTTTTTTGAATCGTTGCGCGTTTACTTAACAGATAACGCTTTAAAGGCAACCGAAATTCACGACTTGCGTTTAGCCTTTGAAAAAGTAACCGGTAAAGACATGAACTGGTTTTTTAATCAATGGTTTTTGGCCAGCGGGCATCCTGAATTAAAAATTACCCAGGAATATGACAGCACCAAAAAAATACTGCGTGTTACAACGGCACAATTGCAAGATCTGAAGACTCATCCGTTATACCAATTGCCCGTAACAATTGATGTGTATGAACGCAATTCCCCCGATGCAATTTCTCATGAAGTAATTCTTAAAGAGCGTGAACAAACATTTGAGTTCGCCTGTGGTTCAACACCTATATTGGTAAACTTTGATGCTGCTAAAACATTGCTATGTGAAAAAAACGATGATAAACCAATTGAACAGTTTATTGTGCAGTATTACCGTGGCAAAAATTTCATGGATCGTTACGAAGCCTTGAAGGAATGCGGGCAATCATCGAATGAAAAAGCGAAGAAAGTTATGCGCGATGCATTGGAAGATAAATTCTGGTACATGCGTGAAACAGCTCTCAAGAATTTGAAAAAACAAATTACTTCGCACCCTGAATTAAAAGAAAAAATAATTGCCATTGCCAACAACGATAAAGAAGCTTCTTTGCGGGCTGCTGCCATTCGCCAATTAACTAAATATTACGAAGGTGATCAATCGTTGCTTGAGATCTACAAAAAAGCCACCAGCGACCAATCATACGAAGTAATGTCGGAAGGATTTGCTGCAATTTCAAAACTTGATTCGAAACAAGGATTGATTTTGGCACGATTAAACTCCGGTGAAAAAAACTCTACCATTCGGTCGGTCGTTGCAGAGATCTTAAGTGATTATGGAGATGTAAGCGACCATCCGTTTTTCCTTGAAGCAATGAATAAAGCAACGGGGTTTGATAAATACGGAATGATGTCGTTGTACAACAATTATTTAAAACGTCAACCCGATGCTGAAGTTGAAAAAGGCGTGGCGGTATTTGAAGATGTTGCACGTAACGGAAATGTTTGGTGGATCAAATTGGGCGGATATCAAATGTTGAACGGCTTGCAGGCACATTATTCAAAACGTGAGCTGGAACATAAAGCACTTGCCGAAAGTCTGCAAAAAGAAGGTAAAACAGCCGAAGCCGCACAGGAAGAAGCCGCGTCAATTAAATGCCGGAACGAAGGCGAACGCATCAACAATTTAATTATTGAATTGAAGAATAAAGAGACGGATAAGAATTTGTTGCAGTATATTAAGTAGACATCTGAAGTCAGAAACGCATTAGCGTTCAACGATTCCTTGTTGGGGCAAATTAAGATGGACTTGCATCAAACCTCAACGATTTGATTTTGCTTTCTGATTTTTTTGCTTAATGTTGTGGGTTAATTTAACGCAACAAAAAGCTACCTCATTATTATTGAGTGTTACCAAAATTTATCTGCAAGCGATCGCAAGGTTATAAAATGAATAATTCTCCGGCTCAAACACCGGAAAGTCTTGGAATCCTAGTCTACATCAATAATTCCCCTAATTTTACCGACCATGCCTGAAATTGAACTTGCAATAATTGGAGGCGGAGCTTCGGGCTTTTTTGCGGCCATTTCGGCTGCTAAACACACTCAAGGCAAGATTGTGATCTATGAAAAAGGCAATAAAGTGCTTTCCAAGGTCAAGGTTTCGGGTGGTGGCCGCTGTAATGTGACCCATGCCTGCTTTGAACAAAAAGAATTGGTGACCCATTATCCGCGGGGTGAAAAGGAATTGATTGGACCCTTTCACAACTTCATGACATTTGATACCATTGCCTGGTTTGAAGAACGTGGTGTAAAATTAAAGACCGAAGAAGACGGAAGAATGTTTCCCGTTACCGATAACAGCCAAACCATTATTGATTGTTTTGAATACGAAGTGAAGAAAAATAATATTTCGGTCGAGCTTCACAAAGACGTTAAGGATTTTGTGAAAGAAAAAAACAATTTCACCATTTCATTTGTTGATGGCACAAGTGTATTGACAAAAAAGATAATTATTTGTACCGGAAGCAGTGAGCGTATTTGGGAATTGCTAAACAAAAAAGGAATTGAAACGGTAAAACCTGTTCCTTCACTTTTTACATTCAATTTCAAGAATAAAAACTTCAATGATCTGATGGGATTATCCATTCCGTTAGCCCATATTAAAATCAGCAATTCAGCTTTTGAAGCGCAGGGACCTATGCTTTTTACCCATTGGGGATTCAGTGGTCCGGCTGTATTAAAACTCTCGGCTTGGGCTGCGCAATTTTTGGCTGATAAAAATTACAAATTTGAAATTCGCATTGACTTTACCGGAAAACAGGATGCCGAAGAAGTCATGAATGATATGCTGAATTTGAAAATCGAATTTTCGGCAAAGATCTGTAAGAACATTCATTTACCCTATATCCCAAAACGGTTATGGGAAGTTTTGTGCGATGAGTTAAAAATATCGGATAAGCGCATTGCTGATGTGACCAAAACAGAATTAAATTCATTTACCCAATTACTAACCAATTTTAAGGGAAACATTAACGGTAAAAGTATTTTTAAAGAAGAGTTTGTGACTTGCGGTGGCGTTGATCTCAAAGAAGTGAACATGAAAACCATGGAAAGCAAAAAAATTCCAGGTCTGTATTTTGCAG
>JAYUZA010000275.1:0-5790 GCA_043752145.1 Flavobacteriales bacterium | reverse complement strand
ACGAATGTCTGTTCGTGCCTTCGGCACTCAAATCATCATTCTTTTGCCACGAATAACACTAATTCGTGAAAGACACGCATGCTTGTCGCATTTATTGGTGTTATTCGTGCTATTCGTGGCTTCCCTTTTTTATAAACGTGTTTTAAGCTTATCCACCATTCCTTTTTTCCAATCGGCAAAAGTTCCGTCCAGTATTTTTTCGCGGGCGGTGTTTACAAGCCATAAATAAAAGGCCAGGTTGTGCAATGTAGCAATTTGTGCTCCCAACATTTCCTTACAAATCATAAGATGTCTTAAATATGCCTTTGAATATAGCTCATCCACGTAACTAGCCCCGCCTTCTTCAATAGGAGAAAAATCGTTTTTCCACTTTTCGTTACGCATGTTAATGAATCCGTTCTGTGTAAAAAGCATTCCGTTGCGTGCATTGCGGGTAGGCATTACACAATCAAACATATCAATTCCCAATGCAATACTTTCCAAAATGTTAACAGGAGTTCCAACGCCCATCAAGTAACGAGGTTTGTCGTTTGGTAGTATTTCGCAAACAATTTGCGTATTTTCATACATCTCGTTTTCGGGTTCACCTACGCTAAGTCCGCCAATGGCATTGCCTTCGCGACCCTGATCGGCAATGAACTTAGCCGACTCTTTTCGTAAATCGCCAAACGTGCTGCCTTGCACAATGGGAAACAAGGTCTGCGAATAGCCATAATGCGCTTCTGTCGAATCAAATTGTTTTATGCAACGTTCCAACCACCTATGCGTTAGGTGCATGCTATTCTTAGCATATTTATATTCGCAAGGGTAGGGTGTACATTCATCAAATGCCATAATTATATCGGCACCAATAATGCGTTGTATATCCATAGCATACTCGGGTGTAAACAAATGTTTGCTTCCGTCAATATGCGATTTAAACGTTACACCTTCTTCTTTAATTTTTCGGTTATTGGAAAGTGAAAAAACCTGGTATCCTCCGCTGTCGGTCAATAACGGTTTTTTCCAGGCATTGAATTTATGTAATCCACCGGCTTCTTTCAAAACATCAAGTCCCGGTCGTAAAAACAAGTGATAGGTATTTCCCAAAATAATTTGGGCCTTGGTATCGGTAACCAATTCGGTTTGATGAACCCCTTTAACCGTACCCTGCGTACCCACCGGCATAAAAATGGGTGTTTGGATCACGCCATGATCGGTGGTAATTTTACCGGCACGCGCCTTTGATCGGTCATCGGTTTTTTCTAGTTCAAACTGCATGGCTTTGTTGAAAAGTATTGGTGGTAAAGATATGATTTTACCGGCCATTCGTTTTTTTTGTGTGCTTATTTTGCAAAGTATTTTAAGTGAAAGAAATTCTCCTCTATAGCTTTTTCGGGATTGCTGCCATTCAGGTAGGCTATATGGTATTGTTGTATGCCCGTGTAATGTTTCATAAGGACCCTCCGCTAAAACCTGCAAACGAATTACCCCCAATTTCGGTCGTTGTTTGCTCCCGCAGCGAGGCTAAAAACATTATGGAACTGGTCCCCATTTTATACGCGCAAAATTATCCCAAATTTGAAGTATTGATCGTGAACGACCGCTCGTGGGACGATTCAAAAGAAATTTTGGAAGCTTTAAAAATTAAGTATCCTCAATTGCGCTTTATCGAGATCGAAGAAAATGACCGTCATCATTTCTCAGGTAAAAAAATGGCCCTTACATTGGGAATAAAGGGCGCAACCTATGAAAACATTGTTTTTACCGATGCCGATTGTCGTCCCCACAACGAATTTTGGTTACAACACATGGTTTCGGCTTATACGCCCGGCAAAACAATTGTGTTGGGTTATTCACCATACAAAAAGCGAAAGGGATTTTTAAATCGCTTAATTCGTTTTGATACTTATGCCATTGCCATGAATTATGTTTCAATGGTCAAAGCCGGTATGCCTTATATGGGCGTGGGTCGCAATATGAGTTATACCAAGACCCAGCATTTTTTAAAGGGCGGGTTTCGCAATCATTATCATATTGCCTCGGGTGACGATGATCTTTTTGTCAATCAAAATTCCGATAAGGTCAATACCGCATTGGTCATTCATCCCAACAGTCATGTTGAGAGTTTCCCTAAGACCACGTTTGACGACTGGAAACGTCAAAAAATCAGGCACATGACCAGTTCCAACCTGTATCAGCTCAAACACAAGTTAATTTTGGGAATGTATAGCGCTACTGTAGTACTGTTCTATATTTTGCTGGTGCTCACATTGCTTTTGAACAAAACCTTTTTGATTTCTTTAACTATTTTAGGCGTTCGCACACTCTTTCAAATAGTTACTTTTAGAGGCAGCAGTAAGTGGCTTGGCAATAAAGACGTTGCCCTTTTAGCACCGGTTTATGAAATTATTGTGTTAACTTTAAACGCAGGTTTTTATTACAAGTCCCTGTTCGCGAAAAAAAGCAAATGGAATTAAACGAAAATAAACTACCACTCGATCCTTTAGAGAATCTTTCTTATAAAGCACGTTACGATTACGAACTTGTGCAAAAAGCAAAGAAAGGTGATCAAAATGCGTATGCCGAATTGATGGATCGTTACCGTGATTCAATTTATTTCATGTTGTTGAAAATGGTGCAGAACAAAGATGATTCGGATGATCTAACTATCGAAGCGTTTGGCAAAGCGTTTAATCGTTTAGATCTGTATACACCCAATTTCGCTTTCAGTACCTGGTTATTTAAAATTGCATCCAACAATGCCATTGATTTTATTCGCAGGAAAAAGAAAAATACCATTAGCATTGATCAGGCTGTAGGTGGTGAAGATGGCGATGAAATGTATATCGATTTAAAATCCGATGCATTAACACCTGAGGAACTTTCCATTCGCGAACAAAAAATGAAGATCATGCGCAATGTGGTGCAACGATTAAAACCGCGCTACCGTCAATTGGTAGAGATGCGTTATTTCGAACAATTATCATACGAAGAAATTTCCGAGAAATTAGAATTGCCTTTAGGAACTGTAAAAGCGCAGTTGTTCAGGGCGAGGGATTTGTTGTATGAGATATTGAAGAGTTCGAAAGAAAACATTTAAAAGAATTTCAAATAAAGAGATTTCAAATAGAGAAATATATAGGTTTTAACGATATATTAATATATTTCATTATTTGAAATTTCACTATTTAAAATCATGAAGCGTCTTACAATTATTTCTTTTCTATTAGTGTTTTTGCCGCTCATCGGCAATGCCCAAATGCACGAGCGTGGAAAGAAGAATTTCTTCCTGGAACCCGAAATTTCCCATTCCTATTCTAATTCTAAAAAAAGTGCGTACTCAGGTAATCCCATTCGTTTCTCACCGGGATTGAGTGGAGGAAGGATCTTTGCAAACTTTTTTAAAGTGGGGGTCGTTTACCGGTATTGTGCAAATAAAATTGTAACATGGAAGGACACAACATTTTTTACCGCAATGCCTGTAGGCAAATATTACGAGGATGTGGACAGGCATTATGCTGGCATTAAAGCCGAATTAATGTTCCCTTTCCTTAGGTTCAATTTGGGTAAATCAAAACGCCATGAGTGTAAATCCCTTACTAATTTTTTAATGTTAGGTCCCGAGTTTGGTTATAATATTGCAAGTGTTTCCGAAAACAACAGTTATAAAGTCAGTTCAACTAATTTTTTGCTTTGTGCTTCCTGGGGATTTCTACTTAAAAACTCCGGCTCCAATAAAAAGCAGGCCGCTAACGATGTTTTTCTTTGCATTAACATGAAACATGGTCAAAATACCTTTGCACAACGCGTAAGCGATGGCCAAAAATTCTATTCTACCTATTGGGGCATTTCAATTCTTTGGGTAAAGTATAAGACTGGGAATTGGTTGAGGTAATTATTAATTAATAATTATCAATTATTGGGCGTGCCCCTGCGGGTCGGGCTTTCGCCTTTACTCCTCTGTAGCGAGTACGCTCCATGCGGGGTATCGGCTCAAATGCGAGGAACGAGCATTCAGCGATTCCTTTAAAAATCAAATGATAGAAGAGCTAATCCCTGGCAGAAGAATTATTCAACTTAAATTCAATATCCAATCCAATTCCAATATCGGACAAGGATTTCATGAGTTCTGTATTAAAATGAAAAGAATCTCTTGTATTTTCTAATCGATGATTATATTAAAAACTAATCCTCACTTGAACTCTCACTTCAGTCTTTTTATTTCCTTGTATCTCGTCATTACCCGAACCAACCGTTGTGCGGTTATCGTATAACCACTGACCAACCTTAACCCAAACATCTAACCATTTCTTGTATTGGTAACGCACATTTAAATACATGCGGCTGCCTTTGTAATAGTAAGAAGGAATTGCATAGTAATACAAAACATCACTTTCATAAGCATATAAACGGCTGTTGAAATCATCGGTGCTGAAAATAGCGTAGCGTAAATTAAACGAGAACGGACTGCTTAATGGTTTATAAAAAAGATCCTGAAACGCTAAATACCCAACCGAATTTGGTTCGTCTTCCCGTTTAATAGTTACTTGTTCGACCCTTGTATGCAACGAAAAGTTCTTACCAATTTTATGCACCAAATTAAAACGCATATTGGTTTGGTTTTGATTTACAGTATACAAAATATCATCCAGGTCAATATTGGTATTGTATTCTTTGTTACGGGAACGATAGCGTAAATAAATTTCGGTTTGTTTGTTAGGGCGATAAGATGCCTGAACCAAATATTCATTTCCTTTTGAAGGAGCATTCACATCAAAACGCAACCACTTGCTTTGAAACATATCGGCATAACCGTTAATGGTCCATTTACTTGTAGGTTTCATTTCAACACCAAAGTACAAACCACTCTCATTGGCAGGCCGGGTTCCTTCGGCAAGAGCATTGGTATATAAATTTTGGAAATTACGCTGGTAATAGCGATGCATGATGGTTAAACCAACTTTTGGATCCAAACCAATAATTACACCGTTAACCGATCCCATGCCTTTTGATTTACTCATGGATGTTTCGCCAAAAAAGTGCATGTTTTTTACAATGGCACTGTAATCAATACCTCCAACATAATTATTGTTGCCTGTAAATTCATACTGATTGTAGTAATTGAGTGAACGGTCCAAATTTGCACTATAATTTACATTATAAAAAGTTGCGCCAATTTCAAATGTGCGTTTGGCATAACTAATATGTCCGCCAGCCATGGTTTCCTGAATGGAATGTTTATCGGCCAGTTCATTTACGGTTCCGTGTGTTCCTGTATTTTGAAACGATGAAACAACCATGTCATCATCCGAACCTTCCAACGTATCGACAGTGGTGGTAACATTGGCATCAATTTTTTTACTCGAGAAAAAAACAGTTGTTTCAAGGTTTTTTATTTTAATGGTTGTGGCACCACCACGCAAAAATAAATTTTCATCAACCGATGTATACGGTTTTAATTTATACGCTGTACGTTTAACAGCCAACGATGAAGCTGTTTTTCCCATGGCAACCCCCATACCCATAGTTAAACCTTGCCCAAACGAAACCAAATAATCGCCAAAAGCCAAATGTTTAATAATGCTTATATCGCGTAAAAAAGCGTGACCCGAATAAAAATCAAATCCTTTTTTTTGTGCAATGAATTTTTCACCGGCATCTTTTTCCATCGTAAGGCCAAGACTTACAAAATTTCCGCTTTTAAAACGGTAACGTGTATATAATTTATCGTTCGAACCTAAATATGCGGGAACACCTGTTGTTGCCGAAGGCTGATATCCTTTTTGGTCTTCCATGACCTTACTCCAG
>JAYUZA010000274.1:0-5791 GCA_043752145.1 Flavobacteriales bacterium | reverse complement strand
ATCAAAAAAACCGACCGTATTTTTCTTACCCGTAAAGCAGCCAATAAAGCCATAGTTAATTATGTGCTTGAATCAACGGTGAATTCGAAACATGTTGTCATTATTTATTTTTTCAAAGAAACAAAACATGAATTCGAAGCCGAGGTTACCAATGCAAACAATGTTGTTTGGGTGAACGCGCATTTTCCGGCTCAGTTAAATACCGCAGCATTGGGTGGCGTAAACAATACCAATATAATTGTAGCCGAAACGTACCCCGATTTTAATGTGGAGCAATCATTGCTTGAAACAATTGAACGAGCAGGTTTCGATACACGCAATGTTATTTTCTTTAATGGATTGGATGATCCTATTTTTATTCCCTTCGGTGCCGAAAGAATTCAAAAATTAATGATATCCATGGGTATGAGCGAAGATGAACCTATTGAACATGCCATGATAAGTAAATCGATAGACCGAGCTCAACAAAAAGTGACAGCTAAGAAAATGTTGATGAGCAGGGTTGATTCAAGAGCGGAAATGATACGGCAGATAAGTAGGTAAAATTATTTTCGAACTGATTATCGTGTCCTAGTTTTTAATACACTTTATTGACATTCCCATTGTTTGGGAATAATTATTTTCTACGTCTACGAATATACAGTCGTAAAGTATACAACGAGCCCAGGCGTCTGCAGCAATTCCTTTATTGATAGTCCACCAATAACCAAAATCATAATAATTATTAAATGAACCATTTGATCCACTTCGATATCCGAAAGGTTTATCTGAAAAGCCTAGATCGTTGGGTGTTCGAATCGTCCCCAATTTATTAACATGAACTATTGAGTCTTTCGGTAAAATAGTTTTAGTTAGTTCTTTAAAGTCTGACGAATCTGGCACACGCCAACCAACGGGACATGCATTTTTCTCATTGATCACTGTAAATTGATTGTAGAAGTATTCAGGTAATTTATAACGTTTTTCAAATATCTCTGATTCTTCTTCTATTGAATATGTTATTATACCAATTGCATCGCAAAAAGAAGAGTTTGTTGTATTGATCCAAAGTATACTGTCGTTTACTTTGGATATTGGTGTTCCATCATTGAATTTGGTTGTTTTTAAGTTTTCGATAAACCAAATTTGATTGCCGACTTTTTGAGTGTGATAAATGTTTCCATCAACATCAGTAACAGTTAATTTAATTCGCAAACTGGTGTCATTAATTGTAAGGTCATTTGAGTTGTGATCAAATTTCTTATGTTGCGCATATATTTCGCAGGAGAATAGTAAGCATAAGAAAAGGATTAATTTTCTCATTGCTTAATCATCTTCAACAAGCTGTTCCCTTTTTCATTACGCACGATCACATAATACATTCCCTTCGGCCAATTAGCCGTTGTTATTATACCCGATAACGAAGTCGTAAAAATTATTTGGCCTAAATTATTGCGAATCTCGACCGTACTTTGATTTTTGGTATTGATGGTAATATTGTTGGTAAACGGATTCGGAAAAATCTGAACATCGTTGGTGGCGATCTCATCAAGGCCCGCTCCTCCATAAAGAAAGGTTGCAGATGTACTTGTACAGCCGTTGGTATCAATAGCGGTAACATAATAATCGCCATTTGTCGGTGCATCATAAGTGCTCTCATTTGCGCCCGATATAGACGCGCCATTAAAATACCATTGGTAAATAATGGCTGTGGGCGAGGTTGCTGTAAATAATCCTGTATCAAGGCTAATTGAAACAGTTGGTAAAGGATTTACTAAAACAGTAATATAACTTGTGTCGGTCTTGCAGCCGGCAGCATCAATTCCCGTGAACCAAAATGTACCGCTCGTATCGGTTGAACTTGCGTATGTGGTATCACCGTTAGACCATGAATACGTTTGCATACTAGCGGGGGCTAATAATTGCGCAACATCACCTTCGCAAACAGCGGCATCGCCACTTAAAACCGGAACATATACGGTTAGCTTCATTGCTTCAAACGCATTTACTTTTCCATAACCAAAACTCATGTTCCAGGGTGTTCCGGTAAACGAATCGGTATAAGCACTTGTATTGATATGGGTTTTAAATTCAAGCCAATTGGTTTGCGGACATCGTTCCAACATCAATCCACCAATACCGGCAACAACGGGCGATGCCATAGAAGTTCCTCCATTGCGCATATGCATACCATCGGGCAATAATTTAAACGGAGCAACTGAAATAAGTAAAGCCAACGTGGCTAACGGTCCGGGGCTAAACGTTACGTTGCCCGTTGCGGCAACATCGGGTTTTGGACGGTTATCACGTGTGGGTCCGCGGCTGCTGGTTGACGCTATGGCACCTTCGGTCTCGCCTAGTATAACATTGCTTGCATCGTAAGCTATATAATTTTGAATGTTATTATAATTTGCTACCGAAACAACACTTTCCAAACATTGAAAAGCACTTACCATGGTTTTGGCTGAGTCGGGTGAAACGTAATTCACAATATCGGGAAATGCACCAATAGTTGGAACGCCTGTATTGATCATGTCTGAAATTCCCAGCCATTCGCCTGTCCAAACATCAAATGTTCCGCTACCGGTTGAAGAGAATCTGAAATAATAACCGCTGCTATCGGGTTCCTGCATATGTACTTGTAACAATAATAAATCGCCCGTTATTTCAGAATAGTAATCTACAATTCCCAAAATATCGCCACTTGAATTAAAAATGGTATCGGTAATGCCAACACCTAAAAAATCGAACGCGTTTCGGAATGTACCTTGTCCCGCATGTTTAAAAACCGGACTTATTTGATCGGCACCCATGCTGAACGTTACATTTTGCATATCGGCCGTATCGGCAAATACTTCAAAATAAACTGAACCGTATGGAAACGCATCACCACCGCCCGGAGCGTTATATTTGAACCAGGTAAAACTGGTATCAGCATTAACATTGGTCGCCATATGATATGGAGGTAATGTTCCTGAGTTTCCTAAGGCAGCGACTAATAAGCGACCACGTTTGGCCTGTATCATGCTGTCGATGTATTGCGAAGCGATATCGCGTCCGTCATGCGAACCGTAATAATCACCAACACTTGCATTAATAACGCACGGCATATCCAACGAATCGGCTAATTTATACATGTAATCAACGGCATCTGCAACAGTGCCCAACCAGTTAGGTGAAGCAAAATTGGATTTAACCATAAATATCCAGCTGTTGGGCGCAACGCCCCAATGTGTACCGGTTGAGAGGCCGTTACCGCAGGCAGTTCCCGCAACGGTGGTTCCGTGACCTGCCGAGGCATCCATGCTTGTACAAATTCCGTTATTAATGTCGGTGCTGTCCCAAACTTGTCCGTACCCGTAAGCAGGCGGAGTTCTAATAGCATTAAAAGGTTGTGTTTGATCCCAAATGGCTAATACCCGTGTATTGCCTGAACTGTCCTGAAAATCGGGGTGATTAAAATCAATGCCTTCGTCAATAAAACCAACAATTACTCCATTACCTTTATATCCTTGCGGTAAAGGTGAAAACCCCTGTTGCACTTGATTTACGCGGGCTTTAACACGCATACTGTCGTTAAGTGCTGTAGGTTTTTGTAAATGATAATCGATGTATTTTACGAAAGGTTGTTGCGATAGTTCGTAAATTTTATTGGAGGGAATGGTAATGTGATGATAATTTTTAAAACTGTATTTATACGTTCCTTTTATTTTTTTTAGATAGGCCATTAAAGCCGCTTTATCACCACGAACGAAAAATCCTGCCGCACTTTCGCTGGTAATCTTTTGAGGCTGCAATTGTTTTTTAAATGCAATGTTCTGTGAGTGGCCTGCAAAAGCAAGGATAAATAGGGCGGAGAATAAGATGTTTTTCATAACAGTTTTAAAGATAGGCAATAATTGTGTTTAAATTATTTCATTTATCCCTGAATAATTAAAACTGGTCATAATCAAGACCTAAAAATCGGGAAAATCGTCTAAAAAAATCATTTCATTTTCTAAAAAATCGGCTTTGGCAGCATAATGTATAAGGCCGTTACTTACCACCACGTACGTGGCTTTTATGCTGGTATTGTAATGGGCCGTTTGCATAAAGGTATCGTGGTTAAGGTCAATTTGTGGGTTCTTGCATTCAACAAGCAAATGGGGTTGACCGAGCTGATTATAGCATAAAATATCGAAACGGTTAATTTGCTGTGAAGTGTTTTTTACTTTTCGTTCAATAGCAATAAGTCCCGGCAAATAGTTTTTTTTATTGACCAAAAAATGCAAAATATG
Organism: Flavobacteriales bacterium; assembly: GCA_043752145.1. Lineage (GTDB taxonomy): Bacteria > Bacteroidota > Bacteroidia > Flavobacteriales_D > UBA2798 > DASPJQ01. Next base: position 1,535 of record JAYUZA010000274.1, on the reverse strand, counting down.
CTGGCGAACCCATTCTTCGGGCGTGAATAAGACCCATTTTTTACGAAAATCATCGTAAATAAATTGTTTACCCTTTTCCTCTGTAAGGCGGTACGGATAGGGTGGGAGGTTTAAGGGAACGTTCATGTTTCAGACACAAATATACTTAAAACCCGTAGGTTTGAGAGGCAAAATATTGTTCAAATTTAACACTTTTGCAAATGAATTATTATTGTAAATTCATGCGATATATGAAAACAAAAGAAGACATAGTCAATAACTGGTTACCCCGCTATACGGGCGTGCCGTTGGAAGGATTCAGTAAATATATTTTATTGACCAATTTCGAAAATTATGTGAGGCTTTTTGCTGAAAAATTTAATGCGCCCGTTTTAGGAATTGACCGAAGCATGTCATCGTGCACGGCCAATGATATTACCATCATTAATTTTGGTATGGGAAGCGCCAATGCTGCCACGATTATGGATCTTTTATCGGCCATACAACCCATAGCAGTTTTATTTTTGGGAAAATGTGGCGGATTAAAAAAGAAAAACAATATTGGCGATTTAATTCTACCGATAGCCGCTATACGAGGAGAAGGAACCAGTAACGATTATTTTCCAAAGGAAGTTCCGGCATTGCCCGCATTTAGTTTACAGCGTGCCGTATCAACTACTATTCGCGATCATAAATTGGATTATTGGACAGGTACTGTTTACACAACTAACCGAAGGGTTTGGGAACACGATGATGAATTTAAAGAATATTTGAGAAAATTGCGTGTAATGGCAATTGATATGGAAACAGCTACCATTTTTATGGTTGGATTCAAAAATAAAATTCCAACCGGAGCACTTTTATTGGTGAGCGATCAACCTATGGTTCCCGAAGGCGTGAAAACCGAAGAGAGTGATAAAATAGTAACTACAGGATTTGTACAAGAACATATCGCGATCGGGATTGACGCCTTAATGGAAATTAAGAATAACGGAAAATCAATAAAACATCTAAGATTTGATTAGCAAATTAGCAGATGTGAAATTGTGTTCAACGAGACAAATGAAAAACAAAAAATACCGAGTTAAAATTAGCAGATGAGAGGGACGAACATCCAACGACACCTTGAGATACAGTTATGACGGAGTTAAATGTGCGGAACGGATTTGAGCGAACGCTTTTGAATTAAGGGTGAAACCGTTTTGAGCGAGCAACGTCATAGCCCTGTAGGGGCGACATATTAGTAACGCAGGGTTTTAACCCTGGGCCCTGCCAGGGATAGAGGCAAATAGCCTTTAGCATAGCTAAAGCTATAGCCGATAGCCCGGCCGCGCTACAGCGCGGGGTAGCCCAATAAAAAAAGAAAAATTGGCAGAAACATACGATAACATATTAGACAACTTAAAGAAAAAGATCTACCGCCCGGTTTATTTCCTGTGTGGCGAAGAACCTTTTTACATTGATAAAATTTCTGATTTTGCCGAGAATAATATTCTGGACGAAGGTGAAAAGGATTTCAATCAGCATGTTTATTACGGGTTAGATACTGATGTGCA
>JAYUZA010000273.1:0-2175 GCA_043752145.1 Flavobacteriales bacterium | reverse complement strand
TTAAATCGTTTTGCGCTACTGTAGCATCGTTAAATTGTTGTTCGGCAAATTGATCAACATCAACCCAAAACTCGCCTCCCAAAAGATCTTCCATGGTCTTAAAATAATTTCCTTTGTGGATCATACCTGTTAATCCTGTTGAAACAAAGACATCTTTAATGCGTTTATTGTAAATGGTATTAAATCCTATATCATGCGTATTGACTTGCGCATTTTCAACCGCTACTTTTGAGCGCGCACCTGTACGGTCAACTCCTGTACCATTGGCATTTTCCTGCGTATATAAATTGTTACGGTTGGCATCATAATAAGAATCCCAATTAATTTGTTGGGTATTTACATCGGTTTGCCATAAATTAGTTAACTCGCTATAATAGGAGGGGTCTGACTGAATATAATAGCTTGGCAAATAACGGTAGTAATCGGGTTTAGGATATTTTGAATCATACCAGTTTAAATTAGTCAAACCATTTTTTCCGAACGAATAATATAAAGTAGATGTTAATTTTGTATTCTCATCAATGGTAAAGTAATGCGATAACAATGCCGTTGGTTTATGATTTTCTGATACACGTGCATTGCGTTTTACCTGCGAATTTCCATCCGCTGTTGTTTGATATCCCCAATTAGGATTGTAATAATGGTTGCCGGTTAATTCATACACTTCGCCTACGGCAAAACCTGCACGACCCTGAACAATGGGAGCGCCAAATCCAACAAATGATAAGGTATGTTTATCATTTATTTTTTTATCCACACCAATATAATAAGCAATGGCGTTAAAAAATGTTCCGTCATAATAACCTTCTTTTGCATAGCGTCCCGATAAAGCATAAGTAAAAGCCCATCCTTTTTGATTTAGACCGGTTGATTGACTAAACATGAAACGGTGACTATAACTACGGTTTGATGTTGCGTACGAGAATTTAATTCCTTTTCTGAAACTTGAAGCCTTGCTGTCAATATTGGTGTAACCCGCAATTCCTCCGAAATTATATCGGCAAGGATTAACACCTGTGCGCACTTCCATAAAACGGGTTACATCATTTAATCCGCCCCAGTTCGACCAAGATGCAAAACCTGATTCTAAATTATTAACGGCAATACCATTGATCATGACCAATTGATTTTCACCCGCCAAACCGCGAATGCGAAAACGGCCAGCACTTAAATTAAAGCCGGCCATTGATGTAAATACATCGCGCGAACCTTGTAATAAGGAAGAGACGTCCTGTGATTCCAAATCGTTGTCAACATCACTTGCCGTAACACTAAATACAGGTACTTTATAACTTGCATCTGACGAATCAAGACGAATTTTACTGGTATCGCCTTGTGCCATCAACGGAACATTGACGAACGAAAACAGGACAATAAATAGAATGAGTTTTTTCATCGGATTAAATGTATGCTAAGAATTTATAGACAGAAATGAGAATGATCCTTCACACAAGTTGAAAAGACCGGTTTGTATTATTTTCATTACCTCATATTTCCGGGAGTATAAATTCTAATGGTTTCGTCATGCCCATGGCGTGATTCAAGGTTCTCAAAAGAATTTTGACAAAACTAGGGAATTCAACACAACCATACAATACCACCCACCTTAAATCTGTGTTAATTTAATAACAAGAAACTTTTTTTGGTTAATTAACTGGCATAATCATTGTTTTCTTTATTTAACTTTGTGCGTTATTAAATTTTAAACATTACAGTTATTTTTTTATCAGCCGCAGATTTCGCAGATGCACGCAGATTTGGTAAAAATGGGTTTGAAAAGGAAAGGGTAAGAAATTAAATTTCGAATTATCCTTGTTAATCGGTGTAATCCGTGACCAAAGGAAGGGGTGGCGAAGCCGAATCAAATAAATAATTAATGCCAAGGCTTATTGTAATTGGCGCACGGTGTTTATCTGCGTTAAACTGCGAAATCTGCGGCCAAAAGAAAAGTGTGGCGCAGCCACACGTTAAAAATTAAATATTTTAAACAATGAAGTTATTTTTTACACTATCCGTTTTTTTTAGCACAACGGTATTATTATTTGCACAAAACTACGATAAATCAAAGGAGTACTTTGTCGGATGTGTTGGTTTTTGGAACATTGAGAACCTGTACGATACCATTGATGGCCCCAACGATGATTCGGAATTTTTACCCAATGGACTTAACCGTTG
>JAYUZA010000272.1:0-14004 GCA_043752145.1 Flavobacteriales bacterium | reverse complement strand
CACCTGTTGTAATGTATAATTCTTCATTAACCGGCTCAATATCTCTTACCCTGGGTTGAACATATTCAATTAAAGGGGTGTTATTTTTTTTATGTATGAAGCCATTAAACGTGCTAAAAAATGGTTCTTGCCCTGTGTTGTCATCGCTTATTTTAGTTGTGGAATACGAAAAAACGCGAGGTTCTTTAAAATCATTACCTGTCCAGCCAAGCATAAAGAGGCTTCCAAAGTATAAACAATTGTTTGTGGTGTCGCACTGTACGAAAACAGGATAAGTTGTATTGATTTCGGTACATTTTCGACTCTCAAGGTTGTTCATGTTTATTACAAAAACATCGCCATTATAATAACCGGCATAAAGTTTTTCTTTCAGACTTGAAATTGAAACCAGGCGCTGGCCAAGCTTAAGATCCAGTGTTTTTATATTCTGGTTTTTGAGATAAAAAAGCCCATTTGATAAAGTAGCAAACCATATTCCGCCTTCGTGGTCCATAATTACATATGAAACCAACTCGTTGTCCAGGAAATGGAATATGCGCTCACCCTTCAGGTTAAAAAGATCAACACCACCTGAGTTATAACTTACCCAACACAAACTATCATTGACCCTTCCTGATTTATGAGGCACTGCCGGGGTTACAATGTGCTTAATTTGCTTTGTTCCATTAAATAACCGAATGTTGTTATTGTCAGTTAAGACAAAATAATCATCGCTTATTTTATGTATTACGGGAATGTTAGCGTCCTTTGAAATATATCTTATAGGAAAGGCATATTTACTCTCCGGTTTCAGTGAGTAATAAAAATATCCTTTATCGGGCCAAAAATTAATGAATAATGTATCTGAATTCAAACGAGATGTACCATTCCACAATATGTTACCTTCACGTGTTATTACATGGCCAACAGAACGTGGGAGCGTTAGGGTAAGCGATTTGTTTTTGTCAGCGTAAAGTGATACTGCGTATCCACCGGGATAAATTTTCTCATCCATGGTTTTTTTCAATTCCCGGTTGTATTTAAATGCTTTTATATTACCTGTATTGTCAAGGTAGCATAGTTGATTATTAAACGTATGACACCATAGGTTACCGTATTTATCGGGTGTTAATCTTAGTATAACATTATCGGTAAGCCCGTTATCCATTGTATAGGTAGTAAAGTTATATCCATCATATTTAACCAGGCCTCTATCGGTGGCTATCCAAAGCAACCCTGTTACAGGATCCTGATACAAATCATGTACTTCCGAACTGGGTAACCCGTTATGAACGCTATAATTAATAAATGAGTACGTAATATGGTTGGATTGAGAAATAGCAGCGGGCACGTAGCCGCAACCAAGCAACATGAGAAAACCACATTTTATGTGCTGATATTTTAAATAGAAAATCATTGTGAATGATGAAACATTTTTGCCCGGGTAAGATATGCAATAATGAAATGTATACTCTTATTATTTAAAAGCTTTTCTGTTAGCCGAAAACGACTTCTCAAAATCAACTGATTAAACTTTTGAGGATAAAACAGGGTATAGTTTGAAAATCATCTCTACTTGATATTAGAGCGCCCTAAAAGGAAGTTTTTGCTTTAAAAAGGTTCGACTTCCGATCAATTCATCGATATTTTGTCCTCATTTTACGTTAAATCCCACTTCTCATACCAAATCTCCTTATTCTTTAGGGGTAACTCTTTATATAATTGTTATACAAATAGACTAAATCATAAGACACAGGAAATTGTGAAAAAAGAAGAAGATGAATTAAAGGTACATGGTTTGATATTTCTCCTTTTTAAGAAATTCATCATGAATGAATATGATAAAGAAATTTGGGTTGGCTTATATGGTTATGCAAAATACCCTTTACCGGAGTATAAAATGAAGGAGACTTATCCAGCGGTTGAAATGTTCCTACTCATTCATTTGGCAGCTGCACGTATCGGAATTCATCCAAATGAGGTAAAAGAAAAATTTGGAGAGTTTATTGTTCCCGATCTCTTAAGTATTTATAGATCATATGTGAATCCCGATTGGAAAACTTTTGACCTAATGGCGAATATTGAAATTGTAATGCTTAAGGCAGTTAGAACTGAACAAAGCAAAGCCAACCCTCCGGTAATTAATGTTAGAAGGGTTCATGATAAACTGTTGGTAATTGATTATTATTCCAAAAGAAAAATGGCAAGCCTTGCGGTTGGAATTATTCGGGGAATTGCAGCGTTTTATGGCGAAAGTGAAAAGGTTGTAATCATTCCAACAACCGACCTAGGGGATGAGAATGTCCACATCAGGGTAGAATTTCAATAATAATAGTGCATAAACGCGTTTCAATTTACATGTTAATTTATTTTTGTTACATAATTTACAGATTTAGGAAATAATTTTTATTCACTTAAAAGCTTCATACCACCACCGGTACATTGGGGCAGAATTTACGACATTGCCATTAGCTGGTATGCCTTCAAAAAGGCATGCTATTCTCAAAATTGTTTAATCAACTAAATCGTAATATTCTCTTAAAACAGGATTTTATCACATTAATTACCTAAATAAAATGTAAACCGTCCCTTATAAGGATGTACCTTCATAAAAGGCAACCATTTGTATAATAAGTTATTTGATGAATAACGAGTAGTTTGTTTTAATGATAAAATAATTATTTATGAAATCAAAACCTACTCCAAAAAAGGCGTTAATTAAAAAAGAAGTAAAAAAAGAATCTTTCACAGTTGTAGCCATCGGAGCTTCAGCTGGCGGGCTTGAAGCAGTAACCGAATTTTTACAAAACCTTTCTTCCAATACAGGTATGGCATATATTTATGTGCAACACCTTAGTCCCGATCATAAAAGTTTGTTGACCGAGCTTTTATCGAGCAAAACAAAAATGAAGGTGCAGGAAATAGAGGACATGGAGAAGATGGAGCCCAATAATGTTTATGTAATTCCATACAATAAAGAAATTGAAGTAACAAACGGACATATTAAGTTAATTCCACGTCCCAAAAATAAAACGACAAACCTTTCGGTTGATGTTCTTTTTTCTTCCTTAGCCGAAACCCATAAGTCAAACGTCATAGGTATTATACTATCGGGTAACGGCCACGATGGTTGCAGGGGATTAAAAGAAATAAAATTTGAAGGAGGAATAACTTTTGCACAGGATGATTCGGCAAAATTCAATAGTATGCCAAGATCAGCAATCAACGAAGGTGTTGTTGATTTTGTTTTATCGCCCAAAGAAATTGCAAAAGAAATAATATCCTTAAGCAAGCATTCAATATTAAAAAAAACGCCTCTCCCTTTAGCACCCGAAGATGAAATTGAAAACAATGACCCTGACTTAAAGATCATTCTTCAACTTTTGCATAAACGAAAGAATGTTGATTTTAGCCATTATAAAATGAGCACGTTTAAGAGACGAATGTTGCGCAGGATGCTTATTCATAAAGTAAAGACAGTAAAGCAGTATGTCGAAATAGTAGCGAAAAAAAATAGCGAGTTGGATCTTCTGTATGAAGATCTGCTGATCAACGTGACCTATTTTTTCAGAGACGCTGATGCTTTCATGCTTTTAAAAAAAACGGTCCTGTCAAAATTATTAAATACCAAGGCACCCGGTGAAACATTGCGCATTTGGGTAGCAGCATGCGCAACGGGCGAAGAAGTGTATTCGATAGCCATGTCTCTTATCGAGTTGCAGGATAGTAAATCAAATAATATTCCTTTTCAGATCTTTGCCTCTGATCTTAGTGCCGAAGCAATTCGAATGGCCCGTAGTGGAGAATACACGGCACATCAACTCAAAAACGTTTCGCCTAAACGTCTTCAGCGGTTTTTCTCAAAGACGAAGGACAAATACCGCATTTCACAACCCCTGCGTGATGTTTGCATATTTGCCCAACACAATATTTTAAGGGACCCTCCTTTTTCGAGAATGGATTTTATCAGTTGTCGAAATTTTTTGATATATCTTGAAGCTACTGCACAACGAAAAGCTATAACAACGTTTCATTACGCGCTCAATGAAGGTGGATGTTTAATGTTGGGTAAATCGGAAACCATTGGAGCGTCAACGCAATTTTTTGCGCCTTTCAACAAAACATATAAAATTTATTCCCGCAAAAATCATGGAAGTCACACACGGATACCGGATCTAATTCCCCGAATTCAAAGCAACACCCGAATTCCCAAAAATATTAATGCAAACGGGCTTGTAAAAAAAATACCAGCCTCAACAAATGCAGGTCTTGGTATTGCTTTTGATTCTGTTTTGCTTTCGAAATATGTGCCGGCAAGCGTAATTATTAATTACGAAATGGAAATTTTGCAGTTCAGGGGACAAACATCCTCGTACCTGATGCAATCATCAGGTAAGGCCAGTTTTAATATCTTGAAAATGGTCAATACCGAAATGGTTTTTGAACTTCGCAATGCAATACATCACGCTATAAAATCAAAACAAACGGTACGCAAAGCAGGCATTGAAATAGACAAGGATATAGCGAAGAACACATTTCGAATTGTTAATTTAGAAGTAGCTCCGTTAAATATTGAAGGAGAAGAACCCATGTTGGTTGTTGTTTTTTCGGGCCACCGAATGGAAATAATGGGTCATACGGTAAAAGGAACAAAAAATAATTCTGCTGCTAAAGACAGAAGAATAAAAAAACTGGAAGAAGAACTTGCTTCTGCGCGTTATGATATGGGTTCTATTACCCATGACCAGGAGGCTGTAAATGAAGAATTGCAAAGTGCAAATGAGGAAGCTGTTTCGAGCAATGAAGAATTACAGAGCTTAAACGAAGAGCTGGAAACATCAAAGGAAGAAATTGAATCTACCAATGAAGAACTTACAACCACCAACCAGGAACTATATGCGCGTATAAAGCAGGTTGAAGAATTGTATACGTATTATGAAGGTATTCTTGCGGGCATTCAGGAACCAATGCTTATTCTTGACAGGGATCTTCGGGTAAAATCTGCTAATACCGCGTTCTATAAAATGTTTCAGGTAAGCGAAGACGAGACTGTGGGAAAATCGCTCTTTAAATTGGGCTACAATCAATGGAGTATTCCACAACTCAGAGAATTGCTGGAGGACATTGTTTCAAAAAACAAGCGCTTTCAGGATTTTGAAGCGGAACAAACATTTCCCAAGATCGGTAACAAAACAATGTTACTTAACGCTCACGGCATCATTTTGAAAAATAAAAGTGAAGAATTAGTTGTACTGACCATTAAAGATGTTACTGAAATAAAAAGGTTGGCAAGTGAAATTAAAATCCAGGAAGAGAAGGTTTTAGAAGTAAAACTTGATACTGACAAAAAAATGCAGGAAGCATATAGAGCCACCTACAATTATTTTAGGCAACTTGTTAAAGAATTACCCGCGGCAGTTTATTCTTGTGATGTGGATGGTTATGTCGATTTCTACAACAACGCGGCCGAAAAAGTATGGGGTCGCAAGCCTGTTCTAGGCGTAGACCAATGGTGCGGTTCATTTAGAATGTTTAAATTAGATGGGACAGAATTGCCCCATGATGAATGCCCCATGGCGATATGTCTTAAAAAAGAAGTCGCTATTCTAGGAGAAGAAATTATTATGGAACGCGAAGATGGTACCCGTTCAATCGTAATGGTCTATCCACAGCCTGAATTCGATCTGTCGGGCGAGCTCAAAGGGGCCATAAACATGGTATTTGATATCACTGCACAAGCAACAGTAAAAGATCAATTAGTAGAAGCAATAAAAAATGCGGAACAAAAAACACAAATAGCCGAAAATGCCGTGCAGGCAAAACAACAATTTTTGTCGAACATGAGCCACGAAATTCGCACGCCCATGAATGCGATTATTGGATTTACCAATGTGATGTTGAAAACAGAGTTATCGCCTAAACAAAAAGAATTTTTACGGGCTATAAAAACCAGCGGTGAAGCGTTAACGGTATTGATCAATGATATATTGGATCTTGCAAAAGTGGATGCGGGAAAAATGACATTCGAGAAAAGAGCTTTCAAAATGGAAGAATCCATAACCGCAATGCTTCATTTGTTTGAAACAAAAATACAGGAAAAAAATTTAGAACTGGTTAAGGAATACGATACAAAAATACCAAAAGTGTTGGTTGGCGATCCCGTAAGGCTCCATCAAATTATTTTGAATTTAGTAAGCAATGCCGAAAAATTCACTACACAAGGAAAAATAACCGTAAGTGTAAATTTGCTGCATGAGGACGATGAAAAAGTAACGATCGAGTTTACCATTGCCGATACAGGAATTGGTATAGCGGAAGAGAACTTGAAAGATATTTTTGAAAACTTTCAACAGGCATCAACAGGTACATCAAGGCTGTATGGCGGAACGGGATTAGGCCTGGCCATTGTAAAACAATTGGTAGAACCGCAAGGTGGAACCATTCGCGTAAAAAGTAAAATAGATAAAGGCTCAACGTTTAGTTTTATTCTTGATTTTGAAAAAACAAATGCAGTACCTGAGGAAGAAAATGGTGAGCCGAAATCAAATCCCGAGATCAAAGACACGCGGGTATTGGTTGTGGAAGATGTACCGCTCAATCAATTATTAATTAAAACATTGTTGGATGATTTCGGCTTTAAACATGATAGTGCGTTGAATGGTAAACTGGCCATAGAAAAATTGGAACAGGAGGAGTTCGATATTATTTTAATGGATTTGCAGATGCCCGAAATGGATGGATTTGAAGCTACAAAACACATACGAAACGCACTCAACTCTAAGATCCCCATTATAGCATTAACTGCCGATGTAACCACTGTTGACTTTGCTAAGTGTAAAGCTTTTGGCATGGATGATTACCTGTCAAAACCGGTTGACGAAAAATTATTATACCAAAAAATAGCTTCCTTAACCAAAAATGCCGGGCATATTGAATTGGGTGAGATGGAAGAGAACCAAAGTAAATATCAGAAATATGTGGACCTGAAATCTTTAAACAAACGTACGAAGTCGAATCCAAAACTAATGGGCGAAATTATCTCTATTTATCTGGAGCAAACGCCACCGCTTATAAAAATCATGAAGCAAAGTTTACACGATAAAGATTGGAACACATTGCAGGCGGCCGTTCATAAAATGATACCCTCATTTACAATAATGGGTATTAGCAAAGGTTTTGAAAATATAGCACGAAGGGTTCAGGAAGACGCAAACAATATTCAGCTACAGGCAAACGGAATAACGCATCTGGTTTTGGAACTTGAAAACATTTGCACCGAAGCGTGTAAAGAATTGGAAGAAGAGTTTAACAATATACAAAGCGCCAATAAATAAACAGGTTACAACTTCAGTTTATCCAGCTCCATTGTATAATCATACCGCAAATCCTCATGCAGTGTTTTTAAAAGCGTATTAATTTTTTTAAGCTGACCCTCGTATAAATTCACCAGCATCACACTTTCACGAACAGGGATCTTTGACGCTTTGATTTTTTGCAAAAAATAAATATGCAGTTCAAGAGCCGTTGTTTTAATTCCCGAGTAGCGATTGTATTTGTTAATATTCCTTAAAATCTTGCGCAGCCCCTTTTTAACAAAATACAGGTTCGAACGATTTAACAAATTAAATCCTTCATCAATTTCTTCCTTTACCGAAGCAATAAATCCCGATTCGCTGTGGGCTTCAAATAATAAATAGGTAAGTAATTCCTTGCTTTCCTTCTTGAAACGGGCCATGCGCAGGCATAATTCCTCTACTTCGCCCGGGGTTAATGTGCCCAGCTCTTTTTTTATTTCGCTTAGCGATGCCGCTTTCATTGGTTACAAAGATAGCCGAGTTAACACAATTTTAACAAAATATGTTTTCGGGAGGATGAACCTGTCCTAATATGGGATGTAATACTTCTTGTAATAACCCGTAAACATTGACTTATGATAACAACCAAGACCAACCTACTAGCCTTAACATTTATGTTAGGAACTGCAGCAATATCCAATGCTGCTGTTACAGCAATTCCAACACAGTATTTCCCGTTTAACAATGGCGAAGTTATTTTAACCAAGCAATTAGTTCGCATGGCCGACAGTATTTATTCGGGCATGATACCGGGCGAATCCATAAAACTTATCCTTATAAGTAAGGAAGAAGAAAATTTGGAAAGTGTAAAACGCGCGCAACTTACATTCAAACGTGCCGAGGCAATTTTGATGCATTGCTATAAAAGCGGATACAGCAATAAAGATTTTTATGCTGAAATGGTTCCGTATACAACACCCCATACAGTTCGATCGAACGATCTTTCAACCGGACCGTATCGTTCCTTTATGTCGAAAAACGCATTGACGTATTTTGTGTTCAAATTAAAGGATGTTGCCTTAACAGCAAAATCGAGTTTAACATTTGATGCTTCAACGGCCGATGTTGCGCAAGATTTTACATTCAGTCCAAAAGAAGTAATTAATGCCAACCTTGCATCGGGAACAAAAATTGTGATCCCTGCAAGCAGTCTTATGTTCGCTGATGGAACAGAACCTAAAGGTCAGGTAAATATTACCGTTGCTGAATACACTGCGCTTGATGCCATGATATTTAAAGCTATGACCACAAGTAGTAATGGTCATGCATTGCAAACAGGCGGTATGTGGAATATTACAGCCGAGAGTGAAGGAAAACCATTGCAAATGAAAGCCGGAATGAATTATGATATTATGGTTGCAAAGCCAACGGAAACAAAAAATATGAAAGTGTTTACCGGTAAAATGACCAATGGTGTATTGGATTGGGTTGAGCAAAAAGACGGATCGGTAACCGCATCAAAGACCACAGTAAACGGTACCGTAAATTCACAATTGCCAATAGAAAGTGCCGGAGTAAATAACGATCCGGTAAATGAAATTGCTGTTGATAACCTTAATGTAAACAACCTTAGAAACAATATCAACGTAAACAACATTTCAACAAAAAATCAATACCGTGGTAGAAATAAAAAAGCGTGGACCAAGGAAGAAACAGAAGAAATGATCAAAGAAGAAAAAGAATATCAAAAAGATATTTATGATATGAAGTTGAACGATTTTGGTTGGATAAACTGTGATGCTTTTGACCCTGAAACACAAAAATTAACCGATGTGTATGTGCATGGCGATATTACCGAAAAATCAAATGTATTGTTGGTGTTCGGCAAACGTAAATCGGTTTTACCGGGTTATTTATGTGCCGATGGTAAGAGTGTTAAGTTTACCAACGTTGCTGCCGATGAAGTTGCCATGATCATTGTTTTTGAAAAAACAGGTGACGGTGGTCAGATCAAAAAATTCACCAAATTAATTACCCCTGAACGTCAAAAGAACATTACTGTTAAAACCGTTAATTCAACAACAGCCGATCTGGGTCGTGAGATCCAAACAGGTTTTGCCGATTTTAATTAAGTTACTTAAGGGTGGTTTGTTCTATTGTTTGCTTTATTCCTTCCTGATAAGTGGTTGTTTTGAAATCAAAACGCTTATCAAATTTGCTGCAATCAAAGAAATAATCCTGATCATATTGATACATCATTTCGGGCATTTCACGCAACAATGGCACAAACCATCCTATTACTTTCAATAACCACATTGGAAGAACGGAAACCTTTTTTTCAATTTTCATTTCTTTCGTGAAGATTGAAATTAATTCGCGCCCGGTTAAAATATTTTTATCTGTTGGCAAATGCCAAACCTGATCGTAGGCATCAGGTGTATTTGCAAGTAGCGCTGTTGCTTTAGCAGCATCAGGTGTGTAAGTAAAAGAATGTTTTTTATCAGCATTCATGAACCAGTTTGGTTTTTTCCCCTTTTTTAAGTTTTTGAGAACTACTTCGGTTAAAAAACTTTTTTCGTTGTTGGGTCCGTAAAAATCGGCCGATCGGGCAATGAGTCCCTTTAATTTTCCGGCTTTAATTTCATTCATCATCATATCGGCAATATCCCGCCTAACCATTCCCTTTTTACTGGGTGGATTTATCATAGAATCTTCGGTCATATGACCAATAGCCTTTACATCGTATAAATAAACATTGTCAAAAAACACAAGTTTCGCATTATGCTTTTTACACGCATCAATGGTTGCGCGCATAAGTGTTGGCCATTTGTCCTGCCAAACTTTTAAATTGTAATCGAAACCAACCAATAAATAAACAATTTCCGAACCGGCAACAGCCTTGTCAACATGCGTTGGGTCTGAAAGATCGGCCGAAAAAAGTTCATCGGTTTCGTTTACTTTTCGGGGATTACGGCTAACCAAACGTATTTTAGTCGTATATTTTATTAATTCTTGCGCAAGTACCGAACCAATGGTTCCGTTTGCACCCAATATTGTTTGCATGATCTTTGTATTTGGTTCTAAAGTAAATAAAAACCTGAGAGGTGTTTCCTGAAAAGTATTAAATTAACGCTAAATTAAACGGGATGGAAAGGCGAAAATTCGTCAAAATAATAGGAGCATCATCGCTGGCTGTCCCCTTAATGGGCGCTACAACTGTTCCGCTTGTTCAACCTTTACCCATTACAAGTATAAAACCTAAACGGTTAAAAGCCGGAAGTACCATCGGTATTTCATCACCTGCCGGAGCTATTTGGGACGATAAACTGGTAGCCGAATTTACGGCCATCTTAAAATCCATCGGGTTCAATGTTATTTTAGGAAAGACCTTAACTGAGAAATATGGTTTTTTAGCGGGTAGCGATGACCTGCGTGCAAAGGAGTTGAATGATTTTTTTGCTGATAAGAATGTGGATGCCATATTTTCGGCAAAAGGCGGGTGGGGCTGTGCACGATTATTAGATAAACTGGATTATAAGATCATTCAGGAAAACCCGAAAATAATTATGGGTTTTAGCGATATCACATGTTTGCTAAACGCCATTTATGCTAAAACGGGGCTTGTTACATTTCACGGTCCGGTGGGTAACAGTTCGTGGGGCGAATTTTCTATGAAGTATGTAAAAGAAATTTTGCTGCAGGGAAAAAAATCGTTGTTGTGTCCGCCTATGGGAAGCGAAAAAGATATTCCCGTAAAAATATATTCAGGAAAAGCTAAAGGCGTTTTGGTTGGCGGAAATTTAACCGTGTTAGCCGCTATGATGGGCAGTAATTATTTACCCGATTGGCAAGGTAAAATTTTGTTTTTGGAAGAAACTGCAGAAGAGCCTTACAGGTTAGACCGTATGATGCAACAATTAAAACTGGCGGAAGTTTTAGGAAAATTAAAAGGCATTGCTTTTGGCAAATGTGTGAAGTGCGAAGCCGAGGAACCTGAAAAGGCGTTTACCTTCATGCAGGTACTGGAACAACAAATAAGACCATTAAAGATTCCTGCATTTTACGGTGCTATGATCGGCCATATTGAAAATAAGTATACGTTGCCTGTTGGAGTTGAAGTGGAAATGGATGCTGATAAGGGAACTATACAGATGTTGGAAGCAGCGGTTATTTAATAGCAATGATTAATTAGTAATGCAGACGGGCGAAAAAAGCCGATGAGTTGCAGGTTACGAAAATACTTTCAATTAAATATTATTAAAGAAAAACTACAAATTATAGTCATCAAATAAAACAATACGGCTATATTTCATGGTTTGCTTTTAAAGACAATTCAAAATAAACCATAAATCGTAGCCATCTTTTTAAAGACAAAGTAGCGGAGATTCATAGTTTACCTTTAAAAGGCAATTATGAACAAACTATATGTTGTAGTCAGACTTTTTTGATTTCGATCGTATCTTTATGCTGGTAAGACCGGTCCGGCTCAAACGAGTTCAATACATCAAGATTAGTTGCTGTCTCTTTTTTCCGAAT
The DNA here is from genome assembly GCA_043752145.1 of Flavobacteriales bacterium. Taxonomy (GTDB): domain Bacteria; phylum Bacteroidota; class Bacteroidia; order Flavobacteriales_D; family UBA2798; genus DASPJQ01. Next base: position 2,194 of record JAYUZA010000272.1, on the reverse strand, counting down.
CAAAAATGAATTTAAAGCTGAAAAGAAATACCATGTTATTGCCTCTGTTGTAACCGAGTGGCCGCGAAGTAGCTGCCGGGGTGCTGCGTTTCACAACAGGAATAAGTCCATTGCTGTAACGGAAACAAAAATAGAAATTCTTCATTAGGCGATAGTCTGTGCCAAAGAGAATAGAAGGCTCATAACGGTTAAAAGGATTTTTGCCGGCTGGCATAACATAGTTGGAATACCCTGTTACAACTTGGTTTATTAATTTGCCAATTGACAAACCCGCTTCAAGTTCAAGTTTATCCCATCTTTTGTTAGGCAAATTAAAATCCAAACGCCTTTTAAATAATAGCGGCATTTCAACATAAGCCAGGGAAATTTTGTAATAGGTTACGTGATTAGGGTCCTGCGGCAAGAAGCTTCCTTTCTGGGTGTAATTTAATTCGAACTGGAAACGCCATTTTTCGTTCATTTTGATATTTATGAGACCACCTGCGCTATATCCCAGTTTAATAAAGACATTGTGTGGGTGTCGGTTTTCAGCACCATCAATATCTGTTGAAACCATTCCAAGCGAAAGCCCGCCTCTGAATACCTGGGCATTTAACTGGATACTTGATAGCATAGCCATAAACACTAGTGTCATTAAGTAACGTATATGAATAGAGGCAAGCATTTTGTTTGAGCGTTGAACGCAAGTATAATCAGTATATTGCCAATTGTCTGCCGAAAAACTTGGTTGCAAGAGGGAAAGTAATAGAACAAGTTATATGGTATTCGTCATCGGTCGTCAGTACAATTGTCAGGTTTTCATTGAATTAAAAATGGAATAAGACTTGCAAGGATCATCCTTAAATCTTTAACCCATGGAATCCACAATGACCCTTGATCTGCTAAACATTGCTTTAACTGAAATTAAGGCGGCAAAATTACTTTACGGCAAACGATGATATGCACAATCTTACTTTATTTTTCAGCAAGCTGTGGAGAAAGCTAATAAAGCATTTGGCTTAGGTAGCGGGGTGATTACAGAGTGGGGACACAAAATACGTTTGTGTTGTAACCCAATCGGAATACTGTTCGAATTCTTTTTGAATATAGTTTGCAACACTGTCAAGTTTTGCAGTATTGGTATAATTGCGCGCTTGACCTTTGCATAATTCAAGAACATGTGTCTTTAATTTGGATGAATCAGATTGAGCGAGGCAAGTCCCCCCAAATAAGAGGAATAAAAAAAGAAAGAGTTGTTTGAGAATTATCAATGTTCAGGTAACTTTAGCGAGTCTAATATATTGATTATCTTTTTTACTCTTATTTTATAAGGGTATCGAACTGTGTCCATGTCAGAAGAGTCTAAGCCAGCTTTAAGTTTGGCTTCGGCCTCATGGATGTTTTTTTCAAATATTTCATTTGAACTATCAAGCCGTTTTTCTAATGCTTTCGCCTTTTCCATACTTGGGTCAGAACACGAAGAAGTATTTAGCATGATCAAAGAGGCAGAGATAAACATGATTATGTCTCTCATTTTATCTACAATTTCGAATTAATCAAATCACAGGTATTGATCACCTTTTCAAGATACGGCAAATAACAGGCCTGTTGCAATAAATTGATATGGCCTAAATGATGACAATCGCTTCCTACAAGATCAACGATTTTTTCATCAATTAATTTTTCGGCAATTTTTTTAACCTGTGGCGAATAGGTTCCGGTGAGCGATGTAATATTCATTTGCAGTAAAACACCTTTATCACGTAGATCAATAATTTTATTGAATGAGTTATGCCAAAATTGGTACCGTTCAACATGTGCCATTATCGGTTTGTATCCCGCCAATTGTAATTCAAAGATCACGCTTGCTAAATTGGTGGGTTCCGAAACAAAAGGCATTTCGAACAAAACATAATTATCACCAAATGTAAGAATGTCCTTATTCTTTATTTTTTCTTCCAGATCAGCATCAACATAATACTCGGCAGCTGCTTCAATTTCAATATCCAGGTTTTCTTTTTTTATCGCTGCCCGCACGGCCTCAAGTCCGGGTAAAATATTGTGTTTACCATTCCTATATGTATCACCCATAATGTGGGGCGTGGTAATTACTTTTGTATAACCAAAATTTTTCATGGCCTGCACTAAAGCCAAACTATCTTCAATGGTTTGCGCGCCATCATCAATACCGGGAATGAAATGTGAATGCACATCG
>JAYUZA010000271.1:0-2182 GCA_043752145.1 Flavobacteriales bacterium | reverse complement strand
CTTAACGGGCGATGAAACGTTTATTCACGAGCACGGTGGGCTGGGTTATTTATTGAACGTTGCTAAAGATTCGGCCGCACAAGGCGGATTTTTACACTCCAGTACATTTGTGTTAGTTGACAAGTCAAAAAAAATTCGCGGGTTTTATGACGGCACCATTATGCAGGAAGTAGATAAATTAATTGAGGATATTAAAAAACTAAATGCCGAATATGAGTCAGAAGCCACAAGCGCCAATTGATTACGAAAAAAAATACCGTAAATTAATTATTGCATTATCCATTATCATTCCGGTTGCCGTAGCGGCCTTATTCGGAATTAAAATTGAAGGTGTGGATTTTTCGTTCCTACCACCCATTTACGCAACAATAAACGGAATTACCGCCATGGTTTTGGTTATTTCATTGATGGCCATTAAAAATAAATTAATTGGTCTGCACCAACGCTTAAATACGTTTGCCATTGTTTTGTCGTGTGCTTTTTTAGTCATGTATATAATGTATCACGTTACTTCAGGCGAAACAAAATTTGGAGGTCAGGGTGCTGTTCGCTATGTTTATTTTGCCTTGTTGATCTCCCATATTGCTTTAAGTGTTATTGTAATTCCTTTTGTTTTATTTACATACGTCAAAGGAATGTCAATGAACATTGCTTCTCACAAAAAACTGGCGCGTATTACATGGCCTATGTGGTTGTATGTGTCAATTAGCGGAGTTGTGGTGTATATGATGATCTCACCGTATTATAAGTAGACATCAGATTTCAGACATCGGACATCAGAAAAGATAAGTATGCAAACAATTTTTCCGAGAACCATGCAAAAGGAGTTCGCAAAGCGAACGTATAATATCCTCCTTAATTATTTTAACACGCATGATTGTCAAAATTTTTCCTCAATCTACGTGAATCTGCGCAATCTGCGGCTAAAAAAATGAATGCGATTTTCCCCATAGTATACGCTGGTAATATCAATTACTTCTCGCAATTAAAAAATTGTTCTGCTCCCCTATTCGACCTTCACGAACATTTTATCAAGCAAACCTATCGCAACCGTTGCAGTATTTACGGTGCCAATGGTAAACTGGATCTTATAATTCCGGTTGAAAAAGGAAAAGAGGGTCACCGTGCCATGAAGGATGTGAAGATTTCGTATGCACAAGACTGGCAAAAACTGCATTGGCGTTCGTTGGAGAGCGCTTACAGGAGTTCGCCTTATTTTGAATACTACGAACATAATTTTATTGCGTTTTACGAAGAGAAAACAGAATCGCTCACCGACTTCAACCTAAAAATGCATGGCCTTTTATGTAAATTACTGGATATAGAAACCAAAACCGATCTTACCACAGCTTATGTGCTGAATGGTATTGAAGATAAACGTGCATTGGCCGATCCGCTTGTAAAATTAAATTCAAAATTCAATTCCTATACACAGGTTTTTGAAACACGTCATGGCTTCATTGAAAATTTAAGTGTATTGGATCTTTTATTTAATTGTGGTCCTGAGAGTAGCGCTTACTTGTAGCAAGAATTGAGGACATTCCCTATTTGAAATTTGATTATTTGAAATACGCTCTACTCCCAATCCTTCTCGGTAATATAAACCGTTCCTTTAAAAGTCGACACCAATTCACTGTTTTGATTATGAATATTTACTTCATAAACACCAATACGGTTCGAGCGTGAGATCTCTTTGGCAACAACCGTTAAAACATCATTCTCTTTTATTTGTTTTAAATGCGAAATAGACGTTTCAATGCTCACCGCTTTTTTTCCATGACTATTGCATGAAAAAGCCAAAGCGCTATCACTTAATGAATACGAAATTCCACCATGCGCAATTTTAAATCCGTTGAGCATTTCGGCTTTTACAGTGGCTTTTAATTTACATGAACCTAAACCGGTTTCCAGAATTTCAACACCCAACCACTGGCTAAACGTATCGCCAGCCATCATTTTTGAAACTACTTGCCCGGGTGTTAATGCCATTACTTCAACGGTTGAATAATTAATCCGCTACGCATTTTTGGTAAAATGTAGGTGGACTTAGGTGGCATAATTAAATTTTTATCCGAAACTTCTTTTAACTCGTTGAATGAAACAGGAAATAAATAAAATGCAATTACTGCTTCTCCTCCTTTGACTTTTGTCTCCAAATACTCGGTACCGCGATTCCCGCCAG
>JAYUZA010000270.1:0-5852 GCA_043752145.1 Flavobacteriales bacterium | reverse complement strand
TAATAAATGCCCAAAAATATATTGGCAAAAAGTAAAATGGGAACAATATCCAATGCTGCCCAATAATCATCTTTTGGCGTAAAATATTTTATATAATGCAAGAACAACATCACAAAAAGATAAATAACGGCACATACGATCACAAAATAGTTCATCACCTTTGCATACGTTTCACGCGCATTTTTTGTTTTTTCCTGTTTAAAAAAGAAAGGTTCGGCTGCGTACCGGAATGCCTGAATAAATAAGGTGATGATGATGGATATTTTGTAAATACCTCCGTAAACACCAACCAGTTCCATGGTTTTTACTTCGCCCAATTCACCTATCAAGGTTCGTTTCAACATAATTCGGTCAATGGTCTCGTTCACCATTCCTGCTAAGCCCGCAATTAAAAGCGGAATACTGTACCACAAAAGTTCTTTCAAAATTCGTTTACTGAAATAAGTATTTGATGTTTTTATCAATTGACTTTCGTCAACCACCGCTTTTTTATCGGCCTTGAACATTTCGGGAATTAATAACGCGAATTTTATAATACTGGCAATTAAATTGGAGATAAACACATAACCAACTCCAATTTCGGGATTGTATAAATTATCGACCAGCCAATTGTGCTGACCACTTTCATACATGGGTTTGCAATACCACAAAAAGAAAAGATTCAAGGCGATATTTACAAATACATTGGATAAACTGATGAAAGCAAATTTAACGGCTTTGTTATGCTGACGCAATTTTGCCAAAGGAATTTGTGCAACGGCATCAAGCCCTACGATAATGGCAAACCAGGTTACATATTCGCTGTTGAGCGGGTAATGCAACCAGTCGGCAATTGATTGCGAAAAAAAGAATGCCGTGCAAATATAAATAGCCGTTGTAAAAAGTAAGGTAATGATGATGGTATAATACACCGTTTTTGGATGATAATCGTTTCGCGTATGAAAACGAAAATAACCGGTTTCCATTCCGTATGTAAGTAAAACAACCAGGAACGCAACGTACGAATACATTTCGGTAATGATGCCGTATTGCGCTGTGCTGAATGCTGCAACAAATACCGGAGTAAGGATATAATTTAAAAAACGACCAACAATACTGCTCAATCCGTAGATTGCAGTTTGTGAAGCCAGTTTTTTGAGAGTTGACATACTGTAAAAGAATGAAAAAAAAGTCACGCATTGCTGCGTGACTCGGTATTATTTGCACAATCTTAAGTTTAATTAAGGAGATTTAACTCAGCTGCGCTGACTTGTTCATCCACTGATTACACGGATTTTCACATTAATAAGGGTTGCTCTACACTAATTAAAAAGAGGAAGGTTAGCCGCAGATTTCGCAGATTCACGCAGATAAGAACAGTATGGAATACTTATTCTGTTATTTAGGGCTTTATTATCTATGATAATTCATCTAATCTGTGGCTAAATTTTACGGATCAAATTGCAGCGAAGCTGCATTTATATCTGCGTAAATTTTAACGAATGAAACTTGTTTTGCATGATATGAAAACCCGGCTAAGGTATTTATCTGCGTTAATCTGCGAATTCTAATCATGGGCGCCTTAAAATACTTTATGTTGCCCATAAATCTGCGGCCAAACCCTTTTGTTCGAATTGCAACGAAGTTGCAATAGATTTATTTAAATGTCGGTTTACGTTTCTCCAGAAAAGCAGTAGTTCCTTCCTTGAATTCAGGTGTTCCAAAACATTTTCCAAACTCAATAATTTCTTCATTAAATCCGTCAATTTCGGTTTTATATCCTGCGTTTACACTTCTGATGGCTGCTCCTATGGCCGACCCCGAATTTTTAATTATTTTTCCCGCGATCTCTTCACATTTTGCAATTAATTCGGCTTGCGTGGTTACATGATTTACCAAACCGCTTTGTTTTGCATCGTTTGCATCTATCATGCCAGCCGTAAATATCATTTCAAACGCTTTTCCTTTGCCAACCAGTTGTGGTAAACGTTGTGTTCCTCCGTAGCCGGGAATTACACCCAACGAAACTTCGGGTAAACCTAATTTTGCATTATCACTTGCTACACGAATATGCGCGCTCATAGCCAATTCAAGTCCGCCACCCAAGGCAAAACCATTTACAGCGGCAATTACGGGCTTATCTGATTTTTCAACATGATTGAACAATGATTCGTGACCTTGCTCGCTTAGTTTTTTTCCATCTTCGATCGAGAAATTCGCGAATTCCGAAATATCGGCTCCGGCAACAAAAGCTTTTTCGCCACTGCCCGTTAAAATAATAACGCGAACAGCCTCATCGGTATTTGCTAATGTAAATGCGCTGCTTAATTCGTCAATGGTTTGCTTATTTAACGCATTAAGCTTATCGGGGCGATTAATGGTGATGTAACAGATCTTGTTTTCAATTTTGTAAATGATATTGGTATAAGACATAAAATTATTTTTTACTAAATTAAGAATTATTCGCTTACAGGCAACTCAAAAATAAAGGTTGAACCTGATCCATAAGTTGTTTCAAAATATATGGTTCCTCCATGTTGATCAATAATGTTTTTAACCATAGCTAAACCCAATCCCGAGCCGGCTGATTTGGTTGTAAAATTTGGTTGAAAAATACTCGCTTTTTGGTCATCGGTTATTCCTTGTCCATTATCAATAACGAAGGTGGTGATCTTCTCGTCTTGTTTTTCAATGCGTATAACAATTATTCCCTCCTTGTTTTCAGGAATAGCCTGTTGCGCATTTTTAATTAAATTATTCAATACGCGCAACAATTGTTCTTTATCGGCATTTACAAATAACTTGACCGGCTTGTGTTCAAATACAATTTTAAGATTATCGGTGTCCTTATACAATTCAATCGCATTTTCAACCAGTTTCATGTAATCAACTTTTTCAAATTTACTGCCCGGCATTTTTGCTAAATTCGAAAACTCACTGGCAATATTTGTTAAAGTATCAATTTGCTCGACCAGCGATTGCGATATTTTTGTAAGCTTCAATTCAAAATCAGGATCGTTTGGTTTGAGTGAACGCTGCATGTGTTGAATATTCAATTTCATGGGCGTTAACGGATTTTTAATCTCATGTGCTACCTGTTTAGCCATTTCGCGCCAGGCACTTTCTCTTTCGTTTTGCGCCAGATAAAAAGCGTATTTTTCCAACTCAGCAACTTTATTGTTATATTCTTTTACCAGATCGGCCAATTCATCCTTACCCTTGTAAATAATAGGTTTATTTACTTTATTCAGCTGCATGCTGGCAATGCTCTCCCGAATTTTTGTCAATGGCGAAATAATGATCTGCGTTACAACTACCGACAGCAAAATGGTAAAGGCAAAAAGCACCACAAATATATTGATGATGGCCATGAGGAGTGAAGAAAACTCATTATTGACCGAGTTTTGTTGCGGAAATAAAGGAATGTTTATATACCCAAGTATTTTTTTGTCGCTATTATAGAACGGCTGATATCCCGAAAGAAAATCAAGCGAACCGATTTTTTCCTTATGCACAAATCGCGGACTGCCTTTAACAATAAGTTCGTTGTAGGCTGTTGTATTCATAAGCGTACTGGCAATTTTATACCTGTAAAGTTTTTGATCCGAACTCACCAGTAATATTCCCCTGGTATCATAAAAATTAATGTCGGTATGAAATACGTTCGATAATTTATCCAGACGTGCCTCCAGTAATTTTTTATCATAAGGGGAAATGGAATTGTGGTTTTCCAGTTTTTGATAGATCTCATCGCTTATGGATTGTAGTTTTTCACTTACAAAATTTTTATTTTTAAGCAAATATTGATTACTTATTGTGTACTCGGTGGTTAAACCAAAAAGTGTCATGGCCAAAATGGTAAGAATAATAAAGGCCAGCTGAATTTTAGCACTCAGGTTAAAGAATCCGGATTTTATTTTTTTATTGTATAAACAAAGCGAAATAATGGAAAACTGAAAAGCGAATAAGATGAGAATATAGGAGAAAGAAGTAATATGGGTAAGCATACTTGTAACAGGAGCCGAAATAATAACAAAGGCATCGGCAGTTGGCCTGAAAAGCAAATGCTCATATCCTCCATCATAATAGAACTGAAATTTTGCCTGGTGCTTTGCATATTCTTCGGGTGAGATCTTATACAAATAATTTCCACGCTGATCAACAACATTGTTATTGATAAAACGAATGAACGAATATTCGGATAGTAATTTCGAATAAAACAGATTTTTATGTGTTTTTAATTCCTGAAAACCGGCTTTTGTGGGAATACTTTTCGAACGTAACTCAACAATTAAACTGGCGCTTTGGCCAACATGATTTAAGGGAATATTTGCCAGGTAATCTAATTTACCGGCTTTGTTGTAAATGAAATACAGGTGTTTTGACGCAGTGTTCTTTCCACTTAATGCAATTGTCCTTTCATGGCGTTGCAAATCATATTTCGAATATTCGTCAGGGTAAATTGAAAGCGAATCGTTATAATACAAAAGATAACGAAGATCATAATCCTTCAATATTTTTTCAAAATAGGAGTTGTCTAAATAATTTTCAATGTTTTCGCTTGGGCTAATAAGTCCCAATTGGGTTGCAACATAAAAATAACGGTCGTTGCTTAATTTGTCCACAAACCCGTTAACCTCAATTTCCATGTCGGGATCTTGCGTATCGGCTAATTTTTCGGCCAGTAACCGCCTGTCGTTTCTTTCTTTTTCTTTTGTGGCCTCAAAAAATATGGTGGCCGAAATAATGGAAAACGAGATTAGCACAACCGCAGTTGAATTGAAAGGGCTTAACGCTAAGCGTGCTGGCCATGCAATGTATGTTAAGAGTAAGGCCGAATAAAGAGAGAGCTGGTAAATGTATTGTCCATCCCAATAATAATACATGAAACTGAGGAATAGTACGTGCAGCAAAATTTGCAGTCGGATCATTGCAGGATATTGATGATAAAAATTCCGAAGCCGGCTTAATAAAAACAATTGAGCAAATAAACCAAAGCCCAGTGAACAAACACCAATAATGGTATAGTTATTTAGGGAGTTAATGCTTTTGAAGAAAAAGTCAATCTGTGAATTCAATACCAAGTTTTTCAAGCCTGAGATCAGCAAAAAGCTGTAAGCTGTCATGAGTAACCCGCTTAAACCGGTATAAAAGAAAAATCTTCTTTTGTTTCCCTGTAAAAACAGAAAGTAAACGCGGTAAAAGAAAAAGCTGCAGGAAAACACGGCTAAAAAGGACAATAAAAAATCGCCCAGTGAGGGGTCCATGGTATTGCTGGCAAAGATTTCGGGATTGAATATATCCGATTGTTTCATGAGCGATAATGGACTCAAAACCGAAAAAACAAATTTTAATGCAAACAATCCTGTAATTAACAAAAGTGTTGCCAGATAGGGCGACTTATGCGCAAAGACAAATCCAAAATTCACAAGCGACAGGAACAAGATAAAAATACCAAGCAACTGAACTGCGATGATAATTCCCGAAATTTCGGATGCATGCGAAGAATTGTCGTTTGAAAAGTAAAAAAGTTTTTTACCCCTGAAGGTAAACGGCATATCGTCTTTTCCTTTTTCTTCCGACAGGTCCTTTATGGTATGACCTTCGGGCATAATTATGCCTTCGCCAAACGATTCTTTTAAATAGTTATTGGAAAACTTGTATTTAATGTAAATGGGAATAAAGGCTATTACTTTCTTTTGAGCAAGGCTCATGCTTAACGTGAGGTAATACCCGTTCCCTAAATTAGTACAGATTAGGGTTGAGTCAAGTAATTTAACTTCCCTTGGTTTTAAATTGGGTATTTTATTACTGGTCCAGGAAATGAGCTTGTTTTTTTGATACACCAAATAGTACGGACTCGCATCGTTCGG
>JAYUZA010000269.1:0-14100 GCA_043752145.1 Flavobacteriales bacterium | reverse complement strand
GAAAGGTCAAATTTTAGATTTAACGGAAAACCTGGAAGAAAATATGAAATCAGAGATCAGAAACGTAGTTCACGGCCCTCGCAAAATTTTAAAGGCCGTAAATCAAAAAAATGTAGAAATTATCCGAGGCTCGAAATTTTCTGATTTCCTATTTCTGCTTTCAGATTTTATTTATTGCCCCAACCCAAGATCTTTGATCGACAACGATTGCTTTTCGTCAATATCGATCTTTTTACCGATACCAAATACTTTTCCTTTGATCCATCCTTTAACATTGATGGTTACTTTTCCGGTTAAGGCAATGCCTATTCCCGCCTGAACGATCGCTTTCGAAACCTGATTTTGATCGGCCATTAATCCAAAATCATAATCAGTTTCGGTTTTCTTCAGAAGGATTATTTTGTCTTCCAACACGATTTTACCGGCATCGCTTCCGTTTATATACAAATTAAGATCGGTTTTTTTGACATTGATGCTAAAATTATTGGGGTTATCAATACGAATATTGAGGATCAATTTTATTTTATCGTCACTGCTTCTTGCAATATTATAGCTGTTTACATTCACCAGTTCAACATCCTGGACATTGCAAGATGAGAGAAGGGAAACGAATAAGAAACAATATAGAATACTTTTAATCATCTTACTATAACGAATAAACCGGTAAACTGTTGCACTCAAATTTTGAATTTCTCCTTTTTAATTTAACAACATAGACACATAGGTTTTTATACTTGTGTGACGATAAGACCGCACAAAAGCCTTTGGCTTTATACATAGAAATCCCACTATAAAATCTCTAATGTGTTTTGACGAAGTCAAACTATTGTCAACTTTACGTACACGTATCTATGTTTCTATGTGGTTAAAAACAGCTTGCACTATTTACTGTTCTCCCTTTTTCACGCCACACCCTATTAACGGATAACTATTAACTACTTACTACTCTCCGTATAATACTTATAAAACAACGGAATAGTTTCAATTCCTTTATAATAATTGAAAAGTCCGTAATGTTCGTTTGGCGAGTGAATGGCATCGCTATCCAATCCAAAACCAAATAACACCGAATCAAGTCCTAAAACCGATTTAAACAATGAAACAATAGGTATACTTCCACCGCCTCTTGTAGGTACCGGTTTTTTGCCGAATGTTTCTTCCATGGCTTTAGCGGCTGCTTTGTAAGCAACACTTTCGGTTGAAACCACAACGGGCTCTCCACCGTGATGCGGACGCACAACTACTTTAACCGATTTTGGAGCAATTGATGTAAAATACTTTTGAAACATTTCGGTAACTTCTCCCGAAACCTGGTTCGGTACCAAACGCATCGAAATTTTTGCAAATGCTTTTGAAGGCAAAACCGTTTTTGCTCCTTCGCCAATATATCCACCCCAAATACCATTTACATCTAACGTAGGGCGTATACCTGTTCTTTCCATAGTGGTATATCCTTTTTCGCCATGTATATCATCAATGTCAAGATCCTTTTTATACGCGTCAAGGTTGAAGGGTGCTTTTCCCAGATCATCGCGTTGCGCTTTTGACAACTCAGCAACCTTTTCATAAAAACCGGGAATGGTAACACGATTGTTCTCATCGTGCATGGAAGCTATCATCTTACACAAAATATTGATCGGATTTGCCACTGCTCCACCGTAAACACCCGAATGAAGATCACGGTTTGATCCTGTAACTTCCACTTCCAAATAACTTAAGCCGCGTAATCCTGTATCAATTGAAGGTGTATCGTTTGCAATAATAGCTGTATCGGAAATTAAAATAATATCGGCTTTTAATTTTTCTTTATTGGCTGTGATCCACGGACCCAAATTATCGGAACCAACTTCTTCTTCACCTTCTATCATGAATTTTACATTGCAGGGTAAATTTCCTGTTTTGTTCATCGCTTCAAAAGCTTTGATGTGCATATAAACTTGTCCCTTATCATCACAAGCACCACGCGCGTAAATTTTTTCATTCTTAATTACCGGCTCAAACGGTGGCGATGTCCACAACTCATATGGATCGGCAGGTTGAACATCGTAATGACCATATACCAAAATTGTTGGTTTTGATTTATCGATCATTTTTTCGGCATATACAATAGGATGTCCTTTTGTTGGACTACACTCTGCAAAATCGACACCTGCTTCAAGCAAACGTTTTTTTATTTCTTCGGACGTTCTTAAAACATCGGCCGCGAATTTAGGATCAGCACTTACCGAAGGGATTCTTAATAAATCCAATAATTCGTTTACAAAACGTTCCTTGTTTTCTGATATAAAATCATTTACATTACTCATACATTCACTTTTGGGTTACAAATATGTGAAAATAATGAGTTTGAGAGACAGGAATACAATAATTATTCGATTTTTATTCCATGGATGGTATAATGACGCAACTTAATAAACCGTAATTTAGTCTTCTATATAAATACCCACTTATGAAGACGATATTTACACTTTGCGGCTTGTTTCTGTTTAATTTTCATCAATTAAACGCTCAATTAGTGATTGATAATACAACACAAAGTCCTTCAGCTTTATTGACCAATGTTTTGGTAGGTAGCGGTGTTACAATTAGTAACGTAAAGTTTAACGGCTCAACCGCAGCTGCTTTAACCCCAACGCTTCAAGCAGGAGAATTTACAGGCACTACAAGTATTGGTATTACCAACGGGATAATTTTAGCGACCGGAGATGCCCAATTGGCAGCTTCAGATAATAATAATGGTGCTGCAACAATGGGGAGTGGAGGCGCAGCTACAGACATAGATTTAAATGCCTTGAGTGGACTAACACTTTTTGATCAGGCAGTTTTAGAATTTGATTTTGTTCCGGCCGGTGATTCCATCAGCTTTAAATATGTATTTGGGTCAGAAGAATATTTAGAATGGGTGGGTAGTGGATATAATGATGTTTTCGGATTCTTTCTAAGCGGTCCCGGTATTTCAGGATCATTTTCAGCAGGGGGAATAAATCTTGCAACAGTTCCGTTCACAACAACGCCCATCTCCATCAACACCATCAACAATGTTACCAATGCAATTTATTATGTGGATAACGGAACCGGGACTACACCGTTGATCAATCTACACATACAATATGATGGTTTTACAGTTATCATGACCGCGAAAGCCGCTGTAAATTGTGGCGATACCTACCATATTAAACTGGCTATTGCTGATGCGGGTGACGGTAATCTCGACTCTGGGGTATTTTTAGAAGCAGGTAGTTTTACCTCTGATGAAGTTCAGGTGGATTTAGTTACCACATCAGGTACAAACACAATTATTGAGGGATGCTTGCAAGGTGGGGTTTTTAGCTTTTTAAGACCAGCATCAACCGATACGCTGGATATTTCGGTTTTTATAACGGGTAATGCCGTAAATGGAGTTGATTATACTCCTGCAATTCCTAGTTCGGTAACGTTTTTACCCGGACAGGATAGTGTAGGATTTAGTTTCCTTGCTGTTTCAGACGGAATAACCGAAGGGGTGGATTCACTTATCATTACCATTTACAATATTAATGCATGTAACGATACTATAGTTAGTACTGTAACAGTTTTCATTCAAGATCCTATTCCATTAGCAATTGATCTTGGTCCCGATTTATCCATCAGTTGTTTGGGAGGAGTATTGACCTTAAACCCCAATGCTATTGGCGGGTATGTTCCTTACACCTATGATTGGAGTACCGGAGCAACCACACCAACAATTAACGTAACTGTTAGTGGTAATCAACAAATTATTTTAACTGTTGACGGGCAATGCGGAAGCACCGATACCGATACGTTAAATATTATCATAGTGCCGGCAGTCCCTCAGTTCTGGACCACACAAACTTTCTCAACCTATTGTCCGTTTGATACAGTGACCATAGGTCCCTTGTACGTTAGTGGGGGTTCATCACCGTTCAGTTACGTATGGACCGGTGGAGCAACCACTTCATCCATTACAGTTAATCCGGGTGATACCACCTCATATAACGTTACAATTACCGATTGGTGCGGTCAGGATACGACCATCAGTATTCTTGTAAATGTACGCAACCCTACTCCTATCAATGTGGAAGTTTTAAGCGATTCGCTTTGTATGGATGTTGAAGGTGCGGTTATCATTGCTCCTACAGTGACGGGCGGAAATGGTGCAATAAATTATACCTGGTATGAAAATAATTCATCAATTATTATTTCTCAAACACCAAACGGAACTATTACCGTAGCAAACCCTACCAGTGGTCCTTTCATTATAACCGTTATTGACCAATGCGGTTTAATTTCAATTGATACTGCCAACATTGTGGTGGAAAATTGTACCCCTGTTATTCCAAATGTATTTACACCTAACGGTGATGGCTCTAACGACTTTTTTGTAATTACAAATTTGGAGTTGCATCCAAACAGTGAATTGATAATTTTCAATCGCTGGGGACAAATCATGTATGAAAGTCCTGCTTACCAAAACAATTGGGATGGCGGTTCGGTTTCAGATGGTGTTTACTACTATGTACTTAAACTTACAGATGGTGCTGTGCCGGGAGAGTATCATGGCTTTGTGCATATTTTCGGAAACAATTAAGAACTAAACCAACAGGTTTTTGACCTCAGATTCTGAAGAAGACTCAACACCTTGTATTGGTTGAATTAAGTCTTTAATGAACATCATTTCGGGAAATTGATTTGCAGTAAACGAATGTTTTTCGAATTTCTTTCCGTTGAACTTATATTCAATCCATGTTTTTTCGGAAGTAATAATGAAAAAAGATCTGTTGTTGGTGTATTTGCGGTAAACGGGAAAATCCATTTTACTGTGCAGCGAACAAATATTTATTGGGACTTACCAAATTACACTTAACTGCATACATAACGATACCGGCTGTATTGGTAACACCTAATTTTGACATGATGTTTTTACGATGCGTATTTACGGTATGTGTACTTAAAAATAATTTTTCAGCAATTTCGGCATTGGTAAATCCTTCGGCAATAAGTGTGATTATTTCCAGCTCGCGTTCGGTAATGGCAACGGGCGCACAAATAAGCGATCTGAATTCAGCCTTATTAATGTCGATGGATTCGTTTTTAATTGTTTCCAAAATTGTGCCGCAGAAAAATTTATTTCCTTTTGCCGATTCGTAGATCGAGTCAACAATTTCGGCAACATCACAATCTTTTTTGATGTATGCGGTAATTCCCGCTTTCATGGCACTAATGATAGCTTGGCCAGTTGGCGTAAATGTGATGGCCACAATTTGTACATCAGGATAAACACGTTTTGTTTCCAAAATAACATCAACACTAAAACCCGGGCTCGAAAAATCGATCACCACAACATGGGGTGGCTGGCGGGTAATAGCCGATAAAAGGTGCTCGCGGTCGCTACACTCGGCCAGTAATTTCATGCCCTTTTCGCGACTGATAATGGCTTTTAAACCTTCTCTAATCAATTCGTTACTGTCGGCTATGATGACGTTTACCATGTCTTATTTAGAATTATTATAAACAAATATAATCAATGGATGAATACCAAGGGTCGGGTATCGGACTAAAATTTTTGAGATTCTACACAAGAAATCAACACTTACTTAATTCCCAATTTCGATTGAAATATAACTGCCATAAGTTTAGCGTGTTGGATCACCTTTTGCGCATTAGGCCCTTCAAAATTTTCGTTCACGGCTGTCTCCATAAATTCGATCCATTTTTCAAAATGCTTTTTCTCGAGATCCAGTTTTAAATGTGGTTGAAAAGCATTTCCCGTATACGCCATAGGCTGCGCAAAAATGACCATTCTCCAAAAACCGAAAATTCGTGGAAAATGTTCTTCAATGTCAAGACCCGCAAATTTCACGCTTGTTGTTTCGTCATTCAGCAACAGTTCATACTGCCTACGAACCATTTTTTCAATATCAGTATCGTTTAGTATATCTTGTTTAGCCATTATCTTTTATTGTAATGAAATTAAATAGATCGCCAGCGCTGCCAAAACTATTCCGGCTGAATTAATGTACGATAATTTTTCTTTATAGAACAACCATCCTAATATCGAAGCTAAAATCACAACACCCATGTTCAATACGGGATAAAAAACGCTTACATCCCATTGTGTGGATCTCAGACCTTCAAATACAAATAAAATACTTCCAAAATTGGGAATTCCCAAAACAATACCGGCAACAATATTTTTTCCTTTTATTTTTTGTTTTCCGGCTATTAATAAAACAACTAACCATATCATACCAAGCATTGCGGCAATGCTGAACAGGCAGGCTGTAAAAATTATTGTTTCGTTTGGATCAACAAGCGTTTTTGAGCAATATCCTAAAATGATATCCAATACACCACTGGCAAAAAAGATGATCAAAGGGAAAAGCAAATGCGATCGTTCTTTTTTTTCGGTCCTATGCGTGGTGAAATACAAAGCTACTATCGCCAAACATATCCCGATAATTTTTACTCCCGTAACCAGTTCATTTAAAAAAATGAAACCGAAAACTACCGGTAAAACCACGCTCATTTTATTGGCTACCGATGTAACCGATACGCCCGACTTTTGCGAGCTTATACCCATTAAATTAAAAATGGTGATGAACATTAAACCAATAATAATGGCGTATACGGACCAATCAGACTGCCAAAGGTAATTAAGTGTTTTACCCTGACCGTACACACCGGCAAATACAAAACCGAGACCACCCGCAACTATATAATTTACCACAATGGCTTGCAGCAGATCAATTTTGTATTTTTCAAAAGCTTTGAAAACAATATAAAGAAGTGCTGAACAGAAAATGCAAGCCGCTAAAAACCACATACTATAACTGAATTAAATTAATTAATTCATCGTACTCAATAAATATTGAGCCTGCTTTTTGTCCTTTTATTTCGGGTGAAGGAATTCCCGAACCCAAAGTTCTTGTTGTCTTAAAAATTCGCGCTTCGTCCCAATAATTATCTTTTATGAATGATGAGAGGGTTGCTTCACCACCTTCAACCAAAATTGAAAGAATATTTCGTTTATGTAGATCACACATCATTTCGTCTAAAAAATTATCCTTCGCTACCTTCACCCATTCAGCAGTTCCTTTTGTACTGTCATTAATGGTATTGTAGATCAAGGTTGGCGCTTCATCATTGAAAATCGCGAAATTATCGGTAAGTCGGTTTGAAGGATCCATAATAATTCTTACCGGATTTTCACCTTCAACATTTCTAACGGTGAGTTTGGGATCATCGTTCTCTACTGTTTTTCTTCCCACCAAAATTCCCATTTCCTGCGATCGCCATTGATGCACCAATGTATTGGAAACCGAATTGGTCAATTTAAAACTTCCTTTGTGGTTTAAAGGCGCAATAAGTTCATCCTTGCTTTTAGCCCATTTCAAAATAATATACGGGCGCTTTTTCGAATGAAAAGTAAAAAAACGTTTGTTCAATTCCCTGTTCTCTTTATCTAAAATTCCATTGATGACCTTTACCCCTGCGCCTTCCATTTTTTTTATTCCGTTGCCGCTTACCAGGGGATTTGGATCAACCGAAGCAATCACAATATTTTTTATTCCTTTAGCAATAAGGAATTCGGCACAAGGTGGCGTTTTACCTGTATGCGAACAGGGTTCAAGATTTACATACACTATTGCTTTAGATAAAATATCCTTGTCATTAATTTGTGATAAAGCTTCTACTTCGGCATGTGGTAAACCAAATCCACGGTGAAATCCTTCGGCAATTATTTTATTATCATACACAACAACACATCCAACCATTGGATTTGAGCGGGTAAATCCAAATCCGTTGGCTGCAATTTGCAAACATCGTTGCATATATGTCGTGTGCTCTAAACTCAAGATCAACTGTTCTCTTCCTTCGGTTGTGCTTTTTCTTCTTCCTTGTCTTTCTTCCGCTGTTCCCTTCGCAATCTTTGCATTTCCTTATCCTTCGGGTCGGGTTTCCAATCATTTTCTTTAGCTCTGAAAATATTGAAGAATCGTTGCAACAATTTTAATTCCCTTGCATTGTCGAAATCCTTTTGATAGAACAATGCCACGCCTTGTGTGTATGGCGACTGTTGTGAATTGGTGATATCAAAATCATTTGATTCGTTATACCCCCGCACACGCACATTTCCATCCTCGGTAAGTAAGTACTCAATGTTAAAATCACCAATCAAACTGCTTTGATTTTGATTGGTGGTTGAGTTACTCACACCAACATTGGTACTTATGTTTACACGTCCGTTCAATGTTTGCGTTGACAAAGCCACGGCAATTTCCTGATTGGAGATCTCATCGCCCGGTTTATAATTTACCCCAACATCAAAATCTTTTGAAATTTGCGATAAGAGCGAGTTTAATTGATTTGTGACCAATTCGCTGGTATAGTTGGCAGCACCCGAACCGGCATTTGAAGATGTTCCGATAACGTTTGACGGGGTCATGAATTTTTTAATGATCAGCAACGACATAGTTTGTCTGAACAATTCCTCATTGGTATTTTTAATGGTAGATAGTGCAGCCCTTACATTTTCATCGGCTTTTGGCACATTGAGATCAAATACAAAATCTGGCTTGAACAACGAATTTTTTAATTGTATTTCAACAAGAACATCCACATTCTTCCTGTAACTACTTTGAATGTCAACCGGCATTATTTCAAATACACTCGTTTTTAATTTATAAACGGCTGTAATATCAATTTCGGCATTCATTGGGTCACCAAACCATTTAATGGTACCACCTTTAGCCACCGCAAAATTTTTATTGATCACGCTCATCATGGCTAACTTGTAGGTGCTTGGGTCTTCAATTTCATAAACACCGGTCATTAAGAATTCACCCAACGATGTAATTTCCATTTTTATAGGTCCATTACCACGTGCTTTAAGTTGTGCACCACTTAACTTATCAAAAACAATGTTTATTTCCGCCTCAGGTGTTACCCTGAAATCAAAGGTCATGGTGATACCTTCCAGATCAATTTGCTTGTCTGCATTTACCGAATCATGGCTTTCAAACACAACAAAATCGCCTACAGTAATATCGCTCACCCCGTACATAGGCATGGTTAATCTTGTGTTTTTTTCTGTTTTTGCATCAATTACAACATCAATTTTATCGCCATATCCCTGAATACTTGCTGTACCCGAAGCATAAACTTTACCATAGTAAATTTCATTCATCTCCTCTGTCGTATTCAAACAAAGCATTTTTGAAAAATTTAAATCAAAAGCGTAGTCACCTTCCTTAAAATTCCTATGGTTATAAGTCCCATTCACCGTTCCGCCATTGCCACGAACATCCTGTATCGTTAATTTATTAAGGGCTATCATATCTGGCGTAATTTCAATTTCTCCGTTCTCCAAAAAGTATGAAGTATTGAGCATGGTCACTTTTATCCCACCATCGTTGATCTTAAGTTTTCCATTAAATAAAAGCGAGTCGGGGTTACCGGTTAGCGCGATCTTGCCATGCGCTATACTCTGAAAATTGGATACTTCAGGAGGTAAAAATCCGTTGAGGAATGCAAGGTTCATCCCATTAAAGTCAAAGGCATAATCCAGACTGTTTTTCTTTTTTTTGGCATCCAGGTAATAATTCCCCTTTACTTTGAGCGTAGGAATTCCTGCCCTCAAAATTTTACCGTTCGTTACAACTTTGTCGCTTCCTTTTTCATACGTGTTTGTAGCATCAAAATCTCCCACCCAATTTTCATTTACATAAAATGAATCAATAACTACCGAATTCACAAAATCAGGTGTTGTATACACATTACCCATCACAATATTACCGTTCACATCACCTCTGAAAGAAAGGTCTGATCCGAGAAGCAAAGGAGTAATGTTCTCCAATTTAAAATTACAAAGCGATGCTACCAATTGGTCGCTTGAATCTTTCGATACGCGCCCGTTTATGGAGATGGATTGAAAACCATTATATGCTTCGAAATCTGACACTTCTATAGTTGTTGAATCAATGTCTATTTGGGTAGCTTTATCTGTTTTCCATTCTCCCTGCGCTAAATTGATGGAGGAAGGTTCTAACGTAAAATTAAACTTGTTATGGCTTTCAATAGAGCCAACGAAGGTCAGGTTTCCTGAATTTCCACTGGTATTTTTCCACTTAATACTTGCCTCTGCATTGTTATGTAAAGCCTGACTCTTCAATTCAAAGTTTTCAAGTTGTATACTATCGTTCAGGTAAAGCTTTTTCGCTTTAAGATCGGTACTTAGGTTATCCCCGTTATTCTTTGTTACGATCCTTAGATCCTCAAAATATTGGTCGCCATATTTAAGCTTAGCAATATTTTTTCCGGTGAACCTGAAAATATTTTGCCGCGAATCAAAACGACCATCAAATACAATATTTTTTGATAGTTCAAGATCAGGAATGAACAGTTTTTGAATCTTGGTAAAGTCAAGAATTTCGACCTTGTATTTAAAATCAGCATCCGATTTAACTGCAACAACCCTGTTATCAAAAAGCGAAGGAACCGCCTTTGATAAAATGGAAACAAATACCGTTGGCAGTTCGTTGAAATTGAATTTTCCGTCAACATCAAGCGTGAGAATATCTGAAACAAGCGTTAATTTTTTTGTTGAATCAGCAAACTCTTCAGCTTTTACACTGATATCCTTAAAATCATATTCATTTCCAAACTCGCAAAAATAAATATCATACATGTCAATTTTACCACGCAGATCATCGGGCTTAATACCTTTCCCACTTGTTTTAATTCTAAATGAAAGCGTTGCACTTTCGTCCCTGTTACCAAAATTAAGTCTCGTAATGGCTGCATTATAAACCTTGGCAGTAAAATCATACTCCGGTATTTTTTTTCCGTAATTTACATACCCGTTATAATCCAAATAAACATTTTCATCCCGTATTTTCATATTACCCACAAAGGTCTCGTTCCTTATTTTCCCATCAACTGTGCAATTACTATATGCGTAATTATTGTACACAATGCTTTGAATGTTGGCTTTAACCGCAATATTCATGGTCTTTTTAAAATCCCTTCCCGAAGCTTCCAGCGTAATATCGCTGGTAATTTTTCCTACATCCGATTCATTTATTAATTTTCCAACATCAAGGTCTTTTGTGGAAATATTACCCGATACGGTATAAAAATTTGTTTCAGGATTTCGTTTATAATTCAGATCAACGTTTGCGAATCCTATCGATGAAAGTAAACTTCCTTTGGACCTGAATTCATTCAAAGTTCCTTTAAATGTTCCTGTATAATCAATATCGCCAAGGGCCCTGCCCTCTGAACCAATATCCAGGTATGAATTCTCGTCATATGGCGGAACTTTAAAAGCTGCAAGTTCACCTTTGGAAGCTTTGAGTTTTTTAATATTCAGATCAAAAAACGCTTTTTTTGTATGCGTAATGTCTTTTATCTTAAAGTCGCCCTGTATTAACGTGCGTGGGCTATACGCAAATGTAAAATCGGTTGCCTCAAAATTATCTACTGTCCCTTCAAATTTACCGTGCAGCATGATCTCCTGCTTTGAATAACGCAATTCAGACGCGAAATAGGACAGGTCGCCCAGGTTTAAAGTAGAGGCCGAGATTTGTGTTGTTATTTTTACCTTTTCCTCAAAATCATCAAAATCTTCAAAGTCACTATAGTGAAACGACAGATAAGGAGCTTTAATTAATGAGAACGGGGTTTTTATTCGCACAGGTGTCATGGTAATTGACGTAGGCGCAATTTTCAAACGTGTGTTCAGGGTATCCAATTGAAATCCGCTTTTCTCAAAAAGAGAAAGATTTCTCACCATACAGATACTTGTGTCGCCATGATTGCTGAACTCGCTCAAACTAACGTTTAAGGGATATACGCCCAAATGATCAAAGTCGATCCCAAATTTACTATAGGACTTATTATAATTATTCATTGAAAAATTCGCTCTCTTAACTTTTATTCGCCCACAACTCACTTTCCATGGAGTTGATTTTTTCTTACTTTTCTTTCCATCATCAAAATAATCGGCAATGAATTCAAAATTCAGGTCCTTTTCACCTTTGTATTTTGCGATCTTGATCCGGGGCTTTTGGAGGGTAATTTCATTAAGATGAATAAACCGTTTACGAATGGAATAATTTTGCAAAACGCATTTCATTGAAGGAGCATACAAAATCGTATCGTTCCTTTGGTCCATCACCAATAAACCCTTTAATTCAACACGTTTTAGTAAGTCAATTTCCAACCGTTCGATTTGAACCTTTGCATTTAATTCGGTCGACATATAGCTTGCAAGTAATTGAGCCATATAGGTTTGAAATGCATAAAATTTTATAGAAAATGCCAATATGATAATCAATGCCACAACCATGTCAACCACTACACCCAGTGACCTAATGAAAATCTTTGCTATCTTGCCGGTGGGTTTAATAAGTTCAGTTTTTGGCTATTATAAACAAATATAAGGATATAATTATTCTTGGCATCGAATCATCGTGTGATGAGACCTCTGCCGCTGTAATAAATAACGACCAAATCTTGTCCAATTGTATAGCCAATCAAACAATGCACCAAAATTTCGGGGGCGTTGTTCCCGAACTAGCCTCAAGAGCCCATCAGGCCAATGTAATACCGGTAATTGAACAAGCGTTAAAAGATGCAAAAATTGATAGGTCACAGTTAACGGCTATAGCCTATACGCAAGGCCCCGGCTTAATGGGCGCCCTAATGGTGGGAAGCTCGGTTGCCAAGTCAATGGCAATGAGTCTCAATATTCCCCTTATAGCGGTAAACCATATGCAAGCACATATTTTAGCGCATTTTGTCAGAAAAAAGCCTGAACAAATCGTTCCCGAATTCCCGTTTTTATGCCTTACCGTTTCAGGCGGACATACCCAATTGGTGCTGGTAAAAAATTATTTGGAAATGGAACTTATTGGCCAAACAATTGACGATGCCGCTGGCGAAGCCTTTGATAAATGCGCCAAAATAATAGGCCTTCCTTATCCCGGAGGTCCGCTCATTGATAAATACGCAAAAACAGGAAACAAACTTGCCTTTAGTTTTGCCGAACCAAAAGTGGATGAATTTAATTATAGTTTCAGCGGATTAAAAACTTCAGTACTGTATTTTATTCAGAAGGAAGTACAAAAAAATTCAAATTTCATTCAGGAAAATTTAAACGATCTGTGTGCATCTATTCAATACACCATTGTAAAAATATTGATGCAAAAATTTGAACTTGCTGCAAAAAAACACAAAGTGAATTGCATTTGTATTGCGGGTGGAGTCTCAGCTAACAGTTATTTACGCAATGAAGTTGCCTTATTGGCGCAAAAAAATAAATGGCAAAGCTTTGTGCCTGAATTTGAATTTTGCACTGATAATGCTGCCATGATAGCCATAACGGGATATTATAAATACCTGAACAACGAATTTGGAAAATACACTGATGTTCCTATGGCTCGTATGCAATTTTAAATTGAATGGTGGATATTCATACTCATAATCGCGATCAGTCGGGCTTCACAAAAGTGATCAATTACAGTATGAATACCAACCACGAAATCAATTTAGGCTTTTATTTCAGCGCGGGAATTCACCCCTGGTATTTGGAAGATATTGAACTGCAAAAAAACCAGCTTACTGCCGTTTCAAAAGAAAAAAACTGCATTGCCATTGGTGAATGTGGCCTGGATAAAGCATGTAACACTGATCTAAATTTGCAAAAGTCGGTTTTTATGTATCAATGTAAACTTGCCTGTGAATTAAAAAAACCAATGATCATTCATTCTGTAAAAGCGCATTTCGAGACCATCGAAATTTTAAAAGGGAATAAAATATCCAAAGCAATTTTTCACGGATTTAATAACCGGTATACCATACTTGAAAAAATTTTACAAGAAGGGTTTTGGGTTTCGTTTGGCGAGGCACTCTTAAATGATCGGTCACAGGCTAACGCCTTAATAAAAATGGTGCCGAAAGAAAAATTTTTACTGGAAACGGATGATTCCAGCCATTCCATTGAAGAAATTTACAAAAGCGCCTCAACACTTTTGAAAACAGATATTGAAATATTAATACAACAACAAGAACTTAATTTTCATAATTTCATAAACGCAT
>JAYUZA010000268.1:0-5858 GCA_043752145.1 Flavobacteriales bacterium | reverse complement strand
CCTTTTAACATCCTTTGGAACAGTTTTTGAAATTGGCATTGGTGTAATACCTAATTTTGACTTAAACTTAAAAAAATGAAGACTCTACTAACTGTTTTAGCATTGACCGCAACAAGTTTAACCTTTGCACAGGATCAAGATCCGAAAGCAAAAGCTATTCTTGACGAACTAAGCAAAAAAACAAAAGGATACACCTCGGTTCAGGTTGAATTCTCCATGAAAACGACCAACAAAACAAGTAACGTGAACGAAACTGTTAAAGGAACCGCTACTACTAAAGGAACCAAATACATGGTTGACTTAGGCAAACAAAAAGTGTTGTGCGATGGAGTAAAAATTTGGACCTTATTGATCAAGGAAAAAGAATGCAATGAGGAAACCGTTGAAGACAGTGGTGATGAAACTATGAATCCAACCAAACTTATGACCATTTGGGAAAAAGGATTTAAATATCGTTTTATTAAAGAGGAAAATGGTATACAGGAAATTAATTTATTTCCAACCGATACCAAAAAATCGAAATACCATACGGTGATCATTAAAATCGACAAAGCAAAAGGACAAGTTAGCAGCGTAACGGTAAAAGGTAAGGGTGGCGATGTAACCGAATTAACCATCAATAAATTCACACCAAATGTGCCTATTGATGACGCGAAATTCAAATTTACGAAGAAGGATTATCCCGATTTTAAAGTGATAGATTAGACATCAGAAGTCGGACATCGGACATCCGTATTATATATAATTGAAAGTCTCGCTCAAAAGCGGGACTTTTTGCTTTTGTTATATAGCTGATTTTCAGAGTTAATCTGCCAATTAACAAATTAGATTTACCTTAGAGATGTTCTATTGCCTTATGCCTTATGCCTTATGCCTTTTTTATACTACCTTTGTCCTAGTTAATACTCGTAGAAATGAATACTTTATTGTTTTTAGGTAAATTAGGTACAACAGAGATCATCTTGATCCTGGCCATTGTGTTGTTGTTGTTTGGAGGTAAAAAAATTCCGGAATTAATGCGCGGCTTAGGTCGTGGTGTAAAGGAATTTAAAGATGCTTCAAAAGGTGAAGGCAACGATACTCCAAAAAAAGCCAATTAATATCTTTTCTGTTTGACGAATGGAAATTCGCCACTACAGTAAAATTCGGGAGCAACTGCTTTCGAATAAAACATCCTGTGTTCAGTTAGTTGAACATTATCTGCACGCCATTGAAGAAAAAAAATCGTTGAATGCTTTTCTTGAAGTATTTAAAGATTCGGCATTGGCACTCGCAAAAAAAACAGACGAAAAAATAAAAAACAAAACCGCAGGAAAACTTGCCGGTTGCGTTATCGCCTTAAAAGATAATATCGCTTACAAAGGACACAAAGTTTCGGTGTCGTCACACATACTCGAAGGATTTGAATCAATTTACACAGCAACTGCGGTTGAACGTTTGTTAGCTGAAGACGCTATTATTATTGGAAGAACGAACTGCGATGAATTTGCTATGGGCAGTTCGAACGAAACTTCGTATTACGGTAAAGTATTAAATCCGCACAACAATAAATGTGTTCCCGGTGGATCAAGTGGCGGATCATGTGCGGCAGTTGCTGCAGGATTATGTACTGCTGCATTGGGAACCGACACCGGTGGATCAATTCGTCAGCCCGCATCGTTTTGCGGTAACGTGGGATTAAAACCAACCTACGGAAGAATTTCGCGTTTCGGATTGTTGGCTTATGCTTCTTCGTTCGATCAAATTGGTCCGATCACAAATTCGGTTGATGATGCTGCATTATTATTGGAAGTAATGGCCGGAAAAGATGCACTTGACAGCACTTCATCATCAAAACCAACAGAAGCATACAGCACACTTTTAAATTCTAACGATAAA
Source organism: Flavobacteriales bacterium (assembly GCA_043752145.1). Lineage (GTDB taxonomy): Bacteria > Bacteroidota > Bacteroidia > Flavobacteriales_D > UBA2798 > DASPJQ01. The sequence goes on along the minus strand of JAYUZA010000268.1, from coordinate 3,980 downwards.
TACAAAATTGCTTATTTAAAAGAGTGTATTGAGAATGACGGATTGGATGCCGAGATTAAAAAGAATTTTTATTCGACCATTGAAAAATTAAAAGCAGCGGGTCATACCGTTGAAGCCGTTGAATTCCCATACCTGGATCACCTGGTTCCAACATATTATGTTTTAACAACCGCTGAGGCTTCTTCCAATTTAGCGCGATACGATGGTGTGCATTATGGATATCAAAGTAAGAACGCAACTGACGTGGAGAGCACTTACGTTAAATCGCGTACCGAAGGATTTGGCACCGAAGTAAAACGCAGGATCATGTTAGGTACTTTTGTATTAAGCGCGGGATATTATGATGCGTATTATACTAAAGGACTAAAAGTAAGAAGACTCATAAAGAATAAGACCGAAGAGATATTTAACAAGTTTGATTTTATACTCACGCCCACAACTCCGGGAACCGCATTTGAATTTGGCGCAAACAGTGCCGATCCTGTTAAAATGTACCTTGAAGATATTTTCACCGTACAGGCTAATATTTGTGGAATACCCGCAATTTCAATACCTGCCGCAACACATAGCAATGGATTACCCTTTGGTATTCAAATCATGAGTCCGAAATTTACGGAAACAAAATTGTTAGCATTTTCGAGAACCTTGGAACAAGCAATTGCGTAGAATGTTAAAAATGTCGCCTTACGGGTGATCACTTCCAACATTTTATGTATCTTAAAAAACTGAATGAAATTAATAAGCGTTATATTATTGTTGGTTGTTTCCCTTTCTGTAAAAGCGAATGGCGATACCACCCATATTAAGATCAAAAAAGATGATCCGGTTTTGGCAGCCATGGATAGTTTGGAAGCCCTCAACTATTTAAATCTCGAAAAATTTACCGTTACCCGAAATAAAGCAAAGTATCCCTTACCTGCCGATTCGGTTCCGCGTCCTGATCTAAACACAATTATTGCGCGTTTAAAAAAACTGGACGCAAAGTCGCCAATGGACCTTTCATACAATGAAAATGTAACTGCTTACATTGATCTGTACTTAATCAAAGCACGTAAAGTAACTTCTAAACTAATCGGACTAACCGAAATTTATTTTCCCCTGTTCGAACAAATGCTCGATAAGTATGATATTCCCTTAGAATTAAAATACCTTCCTATTATAGAATCAGCATTAAACCCTTCGGTAAAATCATGGGCCGGTGCAGTTGGTCTTTGGCAGTTCATGTATCCTACCGGAAAAATGTATGGCCTTGAAGTGAATTCTTATATTGATGAGCGTTGTGATCCGATCAAGGAAACCGAAGCAGCTTGCAAATTTTTAAAATATTTATATAATTGGTATAAGGATTGGAATTTAGCATTGGCTGCATACAATGCGGGTCCGGGTACAATTAATAATGCTATTCGTAAATCGGGTGGAAAAACAAATTACTGGGAAATTTTTCCATACATCCCAAAAGAAACGCGCGGTTATGTTCCGGCATTTATTGCTGCCAACTATTTCATGAATTATTATGTGGAACATAATTTGGTTCCTTTCGATACAAAAAAACAGTATTTCACATTTGATACAGTACATGTAGATAAAAAACTGGACTTAAAAAATGTAAGTGCTGTGTTGGGAATTAATTTAGCAGATCTGCAATATATGAATCCGATTTTTAAAACCACCATTGTTCCCGGTGACGATGAGAAGATCCATATTTTTCTTCCCAAAAATAAAATTCCTGCGTTCATTCAGTATGCCGACAGTATTTACAATTATACAAAACAACCAACCCTTGCCACAAATGGTTCGGGCGAACAGGTAAAACAGTATACAAAAGTAAAATACAACGAAACGTTGAAAGCAATTTCATTACGAACCGGAACAAATGTTACCGATCTGAAGAAATGGAACAACATTAAAGGCAGTTATGTGAAAAACGGACGTTGGTTGGTATATTATTCAAATCAAAAAGGAAGCGAAGAAAATAATACGGTAAACGAAAATAACAATGCCAATCAAAACAACAACGCTAACGCAAACAATAATACAGCAGCACCAAAATTTACGTATTACACTGTAAGAAGTGGCGATACATTATATAAGATAGCTGAGCGAAAAGGTGCTTCGGCTACCGGTATTAAAAAAGCGAATCCTGCAGTAAACTGGAACCGACTTCAAGTTGGACAGAAGTTGAAGATCCCGGGAAAGGCATAATTAGGCATCAGATGTCGGAAACGCCTTAGCGTTCAACGATTCCTTAATGTAGATAGTGAAGAGTTACATTGGACATCAGAATTTCCCACACTACATTGATATTTAAGCGCTAAATACTGTTAAATTTCATTGCTAAACGTGAAAAAACTTTTCGGTTTTTTTATCTCCTAAAACACACCAAAACCATTACATTTGCCTCCATATAAAAATGGAAATGGACATTGCAGCAGCACTAAAAAACTTAGGATTAGAGAGTGAAAACTCGGGTTCTTCAACCGGAACATATTGGTTTCATACCCGCGGTCCTCTTATTGAATCCTATTCACCGGCCGATGGAAAATTAATTGGCAAAGTTTATTCGGCAACAGAGACCGAATACGAAGCCTGTATTTTAAAAGCACAGGAAGCATTTGCTGTTTGGCGTTTAAAGCCTGCTCCGCAACGTGGTGAAATTGTTCGCCAAATTGGTGAAGAATTGCGCAAGCATAAAAATGATTTGGGTGCTTTGGTAAGTTATGAGATGGGAAAATCGTTGCAGGAAGGTTTGGGAGAAGTTCAGGAAATGATCGACATCTGTGATTTTGCCGTTGGATTAAGTAGACAGTTGCATGGTTTAACAATGCACAGCGAACGTCCGAACCATCGCATGTACGAACAGTATCATCCGTTAGGAATTGTGGGAATTATTTCGGCCTTCAATTTTCCGGTAGCTGTATGGGCATGGAATACAATGTTGGCCTGGGTATGTGGCGATGTTTGTGTTTGGAAACCTAGTGAAAAAACACCCTTATGTGCGGTTGCTTGTCAACATATTATTTCAAAAGTATTTAAAGCAAATCAAATTCCTGAAGGTGTTTCATGTTTAGTAATTGGCGATGGAAAACTGGGTGAATTAATGTCGAACGACAAACGTGTGCCATTAATTTCAGCAACAGGTTCAACCCGTATGGGAAAATCGGTTGGTGCAGCAGTTGGTGCTCGTTTAGGTACTTCGTTATTGGAATTGGGTGGAAACAATGCCATAATCATTACCGAAAATGCAGATCTTAAAATTGCCATTTTAGCGGTGGTATTTGGAGCAGTAGGAACAGCGGGTCAACGTTGCACCACAACACGCAGATTAATTATTCACGAAAGTGTTTACGATACGGTAAAAGAAAAATTAAAAAATGCATATGCTCAATTAAAAATTGGAAATCCATTAGATCAAAATAATCATGTGGGTCCGTTAATTGATAAATTAGCTGTTGAACAATATTTGAATGCGCTTAGGCAGGTGGATGTTGAAGGTGGAAAAGAAATTATTGCCGGTGGGGTCTTATCGGGATCAGGCTATGAGTCGGGTTGCTATGTAAAACCGGCCGTTTTTGAAGCCGAAAATGCGTTTAAAATCGTGCAGCACGAAACTTTTGCGCCTATTTTATATTTGATGAAATACAAGACCATGGAACAAGCCATTGCCTTACAAAACGGGGTTCCGCAAGGTTTATCATCGGCCATTATGACCACCAATATGCGTGAGGCTGAGCGCTTTTTGTCGCAGTCGGGTAGCGATTGCGGTATTGCCAACGTAAATATTGGTACCTCGGGAGCCGAGATCGGTGGAGCTTTTGGTGGTGAAAAAGAGACCGGTGGAGGTCGTGAAAGCGGTAGTGATGCATGGAAAATTTATATGAGACGCCAAACCAATACCATTAATTACGGAAATGAATTACCTTTGGCACAGGGGATAAAATTTGACATTTAAGAAATTTGAAGGATTTGAAATTTGAGTCTTG
>JAYUZA010000267.1:0-5859 GCA_043752145.1 Flavobacteriales bacterium | reverse complement strand
TTGTAACCGCCCGGAGCTTTTCCTTTTTTGGATTCAAGATCAAAATGACCCATTTCTTCCATTGTTTTTATGCAATACGAAAAGAAAGGATCTAACTTATCAAATACGCGAATTGTTTTTGCTGAAAGTTCGGCACCATTGGCGAAGGGTTTTAACGGAGTGGAACCATAAATCTCGGCTTCCATATCCCATGGATTAAGGGCATCAAGACCCATTAATCGTTTGCGCTCCAGGTTAAATTCTTTTACCAGTGGAATGATGTTCTCTTCAATGCTTTTATGCAATTGATAACAGTCGTCTACTGTATAGTCAAGTCTGCCCAATTCTTTGAATTTATAATCGCGGAAATTGGCAAAACCCGCGTTTTTTGCAACGGTGTTTCTTAATGAGATTAAATTATCGAAAAGGACATTAAGATCATTAACTTTTTCATAACGTGCTTTTGAAATTAATTCAAAAACCGTTTTACGGATTTCGCGATCGTTATTTTTAAGAAATACCGAAGCTTGGGGCAAAGTATATGTTTTACCTTCGTATGAAATTTGTAGTGCTCCGGCTATGGATGAAAAGCGTTGCGTTTCTTTGTTTATCTCAATGTTAACAGGAATGTTATCGGCCCGAAACAAGCTTATTTCATTGGCAAGATTTCTGAAAAAAAGATCGTATTGCGGACTTTTTAAGCTAAATTCTTTTTGAAGTTCGTTCGCTTTTTCGTTAAGCTTATTGGCGTTTTCTGAAATAACAGGTTCGAAGAAAGAAACAAATTCATCGTAGCGTTTTACGGCATTTTCATCCAGCGTGTTGATGGTCATTTTGATGTATCGCCACGCGCTGTCTTCAAAAACAAAAGCTTCAAATTCGCTTCGGTCGAAAAGCCATTTTTCAAATTCGTTTGTTGAAGTGATCTTCCGTGAGAGTAATTCGGTGTAGTAAGTATCAAGATCACTTACCTGATTAAGTACAAGATTTTGTGCAAGATAATTACGTTTGATGCGAGAGGTTGTTACTGACATACGCTTTTTTAATTAGCAAATTAGCCAATCAGGAAATTGGTTCTTGTATTTGTATTTCGTCTGATGTCCGATGTCTGACTTCTGATGTCTAACTATGAGCCACGTTGACCGCCTGCTTTTCTAACAGCACTTGCTTTAGCTTTTGATTCGCCTTTCACTTTTGGTTTAGGCTCGGCTTTGGCTTTTGCTTTAGCTGCAGGTTTTTTAGCTGGTGCCTTTTCTGTTTTTTCCTTCTTAACCTCTTTTTCAGGTTCCGCCTCTTTTGTAACCGCCTTTGTTTTTTTCTCAGGCTTAGCGTCTTTTACTTCTTCCTTTGTTTCAGCTTCCGTCTCTGTTTCAGCTTTCGCGGCTTCTTCGGCAATTCGTTTTAATTCTCCCGATGAGAGCATAAGTGAATACCATCCGAATAATTTTTTTATATCAGAACCATATACTTTTTCTTCATCAAAATCAGGAACGATCTGCTTGAAGTAAGCACGATGATTGGCTTCGTCTTTTGCGTCAACGCATTTTCCACCATTTTCTTTTTCATAAATGGCCTGTACGATCTCCGGAAGCGGTTTATCTTCTTCACCTGTGGTGTACATTGTAATTTCATCCAACGCGCTTATCTTACTTGAAGAATATGCGGGAGTTCTTTTTCTGTCGATCAACGATTCAACAATAACGTTTTGATTGCCTTGTGCAATAACTTTGTAAAGTCCGGGTTTTCCCGAAATAGCGATAATTCCTTTTAGACTAAATTTCATAAGCGTATAACTTCTTTTTTATCCTTTTTTTTAGGTTAACAAAATTAAGATTTTTGAGACGGGAACGAATAAAGTTATTAACATTTAATTTTACCGTTTTAGCTTGGGGTCCATTGCCTCCCTAAGGCCATCGCCAATTAAATTGAAAACCACGGTGGTAATAAAAATGGCAAGACCCGGAAAAACCACCAGCCACCAGGCTTCCATTTCCTGTTTGCCATGGCTAAGCATACTACCCCAAGTAACAGCATCTTCAGGTACTCCAATACCCAAAAATGATAATCCGCTTTCGATAAGAATTGCCGCTGCAACACCAAATGAGATGGATACAAATGTTGATGACATGGCGTTGGGAATTGCGTGACGAAACAAAATATGGCGATTTTTTAGTCCAAGCGACTTAGCCGCATGTATATAATCCAGTTCACGGATCTTTAATAGTTCGGCCCGAGTAAAACGTGCAATTTCGGTCCATGAAGTAAATCCTATGATGAAAACAATTAACCACATGCTTCGTTGCTCTATAACAACAGTTAGCGAAATAATGAGCAATAATTTTGGTAACGAATTAAATACTTCGGTTGCGCGAGAAAGAATGGAGTCAATTGGAAAAGCGATCTTTTTACCAAACCATCCAAAAGTGAATAAATTCAGGAGAAAAACAAAAATTCCGGTAATGGCGGTCAACAACAGCATTGAAAGGCCGAATTGAAAAAATCCCTGAACTAAACCTGATTCGAATCCTTCGCTTATGTTTGTTGAGCGTGCTATAAAAGCAATAAAATATGCGGTAATAAGAATAGGGAAAAAGAAAATACAAGCGATGCGGGTGAGTTTAAGTCTGTCATCACCAAAGTAACCTGAAATTACTCCAATAAGGATTCCGATCACCGATGCAATGAGCATTGACAGAATTCCGATCCAAAGTGAGATCCGTGCTCCGTGAATGAGTCCGGCTAAAACATCGCGACCCAAATCATCGGTTCCCAAAACATGGCGAAATTTACCGGTGGCAGTTATTGATTTTCCATTTGGGGTTGGTACCAATTGTTTGTCTCCGGGAGAAACATAATCGCGGTTATAATAATCGGGTTTTACTGGTGAGAACGGAACAAGCGGCCAAAGAATATAGTCGGTTTCCATTTTTCGCCAATCGGTAATGTCGAATTGAATTATTTCCTTTTTTCTACCTTCTTTAATGGTATCCGTATTTGCATAATCCATTAAATTTTGTCCTGTCCAGGAACTTTGAAATGCGGGATAATATGTTTTGTTCTTGTATGTTACGCATAAGGGTTGATCGTTGGCAATGTATGGAGCAAAAAGACCTATAAAAGCAATGAAAAGCAGAATGTAAAAAGCCACGCGCGATATTTTGTTTCGCATGAATCTTTTACGGATCTGTTTCCGAAAACTTATTTTTTTAAATATGTCTTCCTGCTTCTTCATCTTTTGGATGAGTTAAATGAAATGCGCGGATCAACGAATGCGTATAAAATATCGGCTAAAAAATAGGCTACCATTGACATGAATCCTGCCAATGAAAAAATACTGACAATCATGGGAATGTCCTTATTTCCGATAGCCTCATAACTGGCAATGCCCATGCCATCGTAGGTGAAAATTGTTTCAACAATAACCGAACCGCCAATGGCTGCAGGAAAAATGGTGACAAACGTTGTTATTACAGGAAGCAATGCGTTTTTAAAAGCGTGTTTCCATAAGACTTTTGTTTCACTTAATCCCTTGGCACGTGCAGTACGAATATAATCCTGATTCAAAACATCTAACGTTGCGCTGCGAATAATTCGACTAATGAATGCAAATGAAGCATACGTATAAGTTATTAAAGGCAATACCATGAATGGAAACGTATGATAGATCTTTTCAAAAAATGACCAATCGGCATTGTAGAATTCGGGGTCGCAGTAACCCGATTCGGGGAACCACGAAAAATATTGAGGATTTGAAAAGAAATACAAGAGTAAGGTTGCAAAAAAGAAAGACGGAATTGCATATAATACAAAAAGTATGAGGGATGAAAACCGGTCGAAAAATTTTCCCTGGTTTTTTGCGGTATACAAGCCTATGGGAATGGAAATAATATAAGCAAATACAACCGATAAAAGAATTAATGTGAACGATCGAATGAATTTTTGCCATATTTTTTCGGCAACCGGTCTTGTATCAACATAGGAATAACCAAAGTCGCCATGCAATAAATTTACCAACCAAACATGGTATTGGTTGGCTGATCCATGCCAGGTGAATTTGGGAATGTAATTGTTATTTGAGTAAGTTCCGTAAGTGTTTTCAGCCTCTTTGAGCGTTATTGTTTTTTTTCTGATCTTCGATAAAAAATCATACTTCATTGAGGTTCTAAACAGCGTGTCACTTTTGGTGCGCATAACATCCGGATCATAGGTTCTTTTTAAGGATGATAGAATGTTCTTTGAAGTTGAAATAACAGAGCTAATTTCATCAACTGTATATCTATACGTTATTTTTTGATCGAGTAACCTGCGTTGGAAGTTGGTGTCGGATTCAAGAGGGGATTTTTTTGGAGGAATTAATTCTGTTGCCGTATCTTCCAGATATCCATAATAAGTGTGAATTGAATCAATAGTAAGCGCATCAAGTGCTTTTTGTAAATCATTTATTTCCAGAAAATAGTTTGCTGTATTTTTCCAATCGGTCCACCTACGCGATATTCGATGGAACGCATATTGCTCCTGTTTATCCAGTATTTTATGTATCGTATCGCAATCGCTGGCGGTGTTTAAGCTGAAATAGAAGAGCGGAAGGTTCAACCCGAGTTTTACTCTAACCGAATCTTTGTATTGTTTTGATGCGCTGTATGAACTGCTTGAGCCGCCTTGTGCCGATGCCGATTGAGAAAGAATTTCAACCGGATCTCCGGGAGAATTGATACTTATATAAAACGAAAGCAACGATACCACGAACATGGCCGGTATAAATTGCAAAAGACGTTTTATAATGTACAGGATCATAAAGCGGTTGGTTTAGTTGTATGACCAGTATTCGTATTTAGCTTTAAGATGTTTAAATAAACGTTCGGCTTTTCGCTATAAGCATGCGGATTTATGAATCTATTATTAATTAATACTTTGCTTTTTGGTGCCATTAGAAAAATATACGGTTGTTCATCGTAAATTATTTCCTGGAATTTTTTCATTATTTGGCAATAAACCGAATCGTTTTTTTCATGATTGGCTGCTTGTATCAATGAATCGGAGCGATAATTTCCAAATCCGCCAAAATTTTCGCCATGCATACTCCACGATTGTGTTGAAAAGAGTTGCGAAAAATCTTCGTAGCCACCGGTGCCGAGCCAGGCACCCATTGAAGCATCAAAAGTTTGATTGTAACAATCGCCATAAAACTGTGCAAATTCTTTTGCTGTGGGATTCATTTCAATTCCCGCTTTGTACATACAGTCTTTGATTAGGAGGCAAATTTCCTTGTTACCGGGAACAACGTTTGGATAGATCAGTTGAAAACTGAATTTAATTTTTTCACCATTGATCATTTTATCTCGTATGTTGTCACCATCGGTATCGGTCCATCCTTCTTCTTCCAATAACTTAATAGCTTTGGCAATACTATATTCAATGGGTTTAAGACCCTTGTTAAAGCCCATCTTATAAGGATAAACATTGGTTATCATTCGCGTTGCTTTGCCTTTGGAGAAAATTTTGATAATATCATCCACGGGAACCAAATGAGCCATGGCGCGCCTTACTTTTTTATTGGTAAAAAACGGTTTTTGGCTTGTTCCGTTTGGTTTTGAATTAAGGCAAATATACGTGTAGGCAAACTGATCGGTAAAGTTTGAGTAAAACATTTTATTGAAGTAATCATGCTTTTGAAGTTTTAGCAATTTTGAAGTCGTTATTTTGTTTGTGACGTCAATTTGGTTATTCTTGATGGCGTAGTACAAAGAAGTTTCGTCAAGTATGACTTTGAAAATAATTTTATCAGGTTCAGCTTTATTGAAAAAAGAGGTATCGGTTGCTCCCCACCAGTTTTTCTTTTTTTCAAGGATGAGATAACTATCAGGTTCCCATTGCGTGATC
>JAYUZA010000266.1:0-2202 GCA_043752145.1 Flavobacteriales bacterium | reverse complement strand
GTATTGTCCGCCTACTTCAAACAAGCAATTGGTTATTTGTCCCAATGAACAAACTTTTGTTGCTTCCATCAAGGCTTCAAACAAATTTTTATTTTGAATCGCAATGTCCTGTAATTTTTTTACCTGCTCACTGTTTTCGTTTGCAAATTTTTTATGCAAACTTTGAACTGTGTTTATTTGAAATTGTTTTTCGTTTTCGGTAGCGCGTATAACTTCTTTTGGTAAAACGGTTGGTGAACCTTTTGAACTTAAGAAAGTGTTTACGCCAATGATGGGAAATTCGCCTGTATGTTTCAAGGTTTCGTAATACAAACTTTCTTCCTGTATTTTACTGCGTTGGTACATGGTTTCCATAGAGCCCAATACACCACCACGTTCGGTAATCTTATCAAATTCCAATAAAACAGCTTCTTCAACAAGGTCGGTTAATTCTTCAATGATGAACGAACCTTGTAGCGGATTTTCATTCTTCGACAAACCTAATTCACGGTTAATGATTAATTGAATGGCCATTGCTCTGCGTACACTTTCTTCGGTAGGCGTTGTAATGGCTTCATCGTATGCGTTAGTGTGTAACGAATTACAATTATCGTAAATGGCATACAAAGCTTGCAGTGTTGTACGAATATCATTAAAGTCAATTTCCTGCGCGTGCAACGATCGTCCTGATGTTTGAATATGATATTTCAACATTTGTGAACGTGCATCGGCACCGTACTTATTTTTCATAGCTTTTGCCCAAAGTCTTCGTGCTACACGACCAATTACTGCGTACTCAGGGTCAATTCCATTACTGAAGAAGAACGAAAGATTGGGACCAAATTCATTGATGTCCATGCCACGGCTCAAATAATATTCAACATAGGTGAATCCGTTTGACAATGTAAACGCCAGTTGAGTGATTGGATTTGCACCTGCTTCGGCAATATGATATCCGCTAATTGAAACCGAATAAAAATTGCGCACTTTATTCTGAATGAAATATTCCTGAACATCACCCATTAAACGCAAAGCGAACTCAGTTGAGAATATACAGGTATTTTGTGCCTGATCTTCTTTTAAAATATCGGCTTGTACTGTTCCGCGAACTTGCGTAAGTGTTTCAATTTTTATTTTGGCATATACATCGGCCGGTAAAACCATGTCGCCTGTAACCCCTAACAGCATTAAACCAAGACCATCATTTCCCACGGGTAAGTCACCGTTATATTTTGGAACAGGAACACCTTTGGTTTTATAAATGGCTTCAATTTTTTGGTTGACTTCTTTTTCTAAATCATTTTTCTTTATGTAAACTTCACATTGCTGATCAATAGCTGCATTCATAAAAAATCCCAATAACATTGGAGCCGGACCATTGATGGTCATGCTTACCGAAGTTTTTGGATCGGATAAATTAAATCCTGAATACAATTTCTTGGCATCATCCAAACAACAAATACTTACACCTGCATTTCCTATTTTGCCGTATATATCGGGGCGTAAACCGGGATCGTTACCGTATAAGGTTACACTATCAAATGCAGTTGACAAACGTTTGGCATCCATCCCCAAACTCACATAGTGAAAACGTTTATTGGTGCGTTCGGGTCCGCCTTCGCCAGCGAACATACGTGTTGGATCTTCACCTTCGCGTTTAAACGGATAAATGCCCGAAGTGTAAGGATACTCTCCCGGAACATTTTCCTGTAAAACCCAACGCAGTATTTCACCCCATGATTTGTATTTAGGTGTTACAACTTTTGGAATTTGTGAATGTGAAAGCGATTCGGTGTGTGTCTTGATTTTTATTTCTTTATCGCGAACCTTGAAAATATAAAATTCATTTTTGTATTGCTGAACTTTTGCCGGCCATTGCTGAATGAGTTCCCAATTGTGCGGATCAAGGTCCAGTTTTATCCTATCAAATTCGGCATTCAGTACTTTAATGATGTCTGAATCTTTTTTTGCGTTAATTGAATTGATGGTGGTTGTGATCGCGTATAGTTTTTCGGCAATTTCACTTTGCTTATCAACCCACGCATCATATTTTCTATTGTTCTCCGAAATTTCAGAAAGGTATCGTGTACGTGCAGGAGGAATAATGAAGATTTTCTCCGACATTTCTTTCGTGATAGCGAATGTTGATTTTAAATCAGCACCGGTCTTTTCCACAATTTTATCCATAATGGCCTTGTACAATGAATTTGTACCGGGATCATT
>JAYUZA010000265.1:0-5863 GCA_043752145.1 Flavobacteriales bacterium | reverse complement strand
CGCGTACCCCCGATTTTACACCAACCATTGCGGGTCCCGATTCAATTCAGGTGCTGTTGCTGACCGAAAAAAATTATACATTGTACAGGGTGGCTATACGCACAACAACGCATGACTGGGATACGGTATTTTATATGAACGATACTGTTGGTTGGTTTAAAGTTGACCCGGCACCTATGCATATTATTAGTGTGGCATCGGTTGATACCAATGGTATTGAAAGTCTTTTTTCGGCCGAAAAATTATTGAACGTGCCATCAGATGTGATGGAATTTGACAATACCAAAGGCATGAGCTTATTGCCAAACCATCCGAATCCGTTTGATGAATCAACCACCATTTCGGTAAACGTGCAGGAAGAAAAGAAATACAGAAGTGCCTATATCGTTATAACCGACATGAGCGGAAAAGAGATTGCGAAATTACCCATTACACTTAAAAAAGGCATGAACGCGGTAAACTATGAACACGGTTATCATGCACAGGGAACTTTTATATACAGCCTAGTGGTGGATGGAAAAATAAAACAATCGGGCAAAATGATATTTGCGAATTAGATACTTTCACAGGCTCGTGTGTATTTCTAAAACAATAGCATGTATATTTGCCCCCCGCCCTGTCACTATTTAGCGTTTATTGCGTCTAAAACAGGTGATTGGATATTAAGAATCCAAGAAACAACCGCATAATTGTTGATACAAGTATTCGTTAAAAGGCCTATATTTATTAAAAATTTTAAGTGATGAGCAAGACATTTTTTACACTCACTGGTATTGTTGGTTTAGCGTTGATACTGATGTCGAACGATACAGGTGTTGCAAGCGAAGCGGGAAAGGACCGAACAGGTTCGCCCTTTAACGCCACCGGTGGACTACAATGTAACGCCTGCCATTCGGGTGCTGCCTTTACAACAAGTATTACAACACGCTTAAAAGATACATCGGGAGCAATTGTAACCGAATACATGGGAGGCGCAACGTATACCTATGAAGTTGAAGTAACCTCAACCGGTGCAATAGCTTATGGTTTTCAAGCAATAGCCCTTACAACTCCCGGCAACTTTAATGCAGGAACATTAAGCGCGGTAAGTTCCAATGCAAAAATAAAAGTGCTTTCTTCCAAGCGTTATGCCGAACAAACCGCACCCAGCGCTACGGGTTTATACATTATGAGTTGGATAGCCCCGGCTCCCGGCACAGGCACCGTTAAGTTTTATGCTGCCGGAAACGGTGTTAACGATAACGGTTTAAAAACGGGTGATAAAGCTTCGGCTCCAACCTCCATTACCATTACAGAGCATCCTTTGAGTTCTGTTGGCGAGAATAAACAGAATTTGATCAGCGTATATCCAAACCCCGTTATTGACCAGTTGAACATTAACCCGAATTTTACGGGCGATGGAAAATTATTCATTGTTTCAATGGATGGAAAAGTTGCACTATTCAAAAGTACTTTCCTTGAGAATGGTGTAACATCTAAAATTGATGTTTCATCTCTTTCGGGTGGCACTTATTTTGTTAGCCTTATTGATGCAAACGGAAAACAATTGGTTTCTTCAAAATTTATAAAACAATAGTATGCGTATCAACTTAACGATTTTTGGTTTGCTGGCGATTATTCTTTTTTCGTGTACAAAAGTTAACGAACAGGAGCTTGCGCTTGATGCCGAGTGTCAAAAATTAAGTGATTTGGATTCGATAAAATTTGTCGAACATGTTATGCCTATCATAACGCTTAATTGTTTATCGTGCCACAATAACACCGATGCCCAAGGTGGAATTACCCTTGAAACCCATGCAGATGTTAATTTTTTAGCCCTTGATGGAATTTTATTGAAGGCTATTAAACATGAGTCGGGGGCTGCGGCAATGCCGCAAGGCGATGATAAATTACCCCAATGTTATATTGACGTCATTCAAAAATGGACCGATCAAGGCGCACTTGATAATTAAGAGAACATGAAAAAAAAGATAATAATAATTGGAATACTTATTGCATTGGTAGCAGCAGCATACGCTTACAATGAATACACGCGTAAGCCGGCCCAGGCAAGTATGTTACCTACCGACTTTACACTAACGGCCGAAGCATTGATGAATGAATTTGCAGATGAGGAAGTAGCGACAAAAAAATATGAAAATAAAACCATTGAAGTAAGCGGTGTAATTGAAACTGTGGCAAAAAATGAAAAAAGTTACGATGTTAGTTTGGCTACATCAGATCCTATGACATTGATAACCGTTCAGCTGGTTCCTGAAGAAAACGAAGCCGCTTCAACATTAAAAGCGGGCGATAAAGTGAAACTGAAAGGCATTTGTAACGGAAAACTTTCGGATATTGAATTGAATAAAGGTTCTATTGTTAAATAAATTATAAAAACTACTATAAATGAAAAAATTACTTGTATTGTCTACTGCACTTCTTCTAACAATTACTGTTAGCGCGCAAACAAAATATTTTACCAAAAAAGGAAAGATCACCTTTTCATCAAGCGCTCCCAAAGGCGAAGGTGTTGAAGCGGTAAATAACCGTGTTACTTCGGTACTGGAAGTTGCCACCGGTAAAATTGAATTCATGGCCCTTATCAATGCTTTTGAATTTGAAAAAGCAAAAATGCAGGAACACTTCAATGAAAGTTACCTGGAGTCGAAAAAATTTCCCAAAGCCATTTTCAAAGGAACTATCACCAACATGTCGACCGTTGATCTTAAAAAAGACGGAACGTACAATGTGGATATCGAAGGTGACATGACCATGCATGGTGTTACCAAAAAAATTACTGCTAAAGGTGTTATTACCGTAAAAGGCGGAAAAATTTCGGCAACTGCCGATCTTGATATCGCTTTGGCCGATTACCAAATTAAATCACCAAAGACCGACCAGGTAATTAAGACCAAAGTTATGATCGCTTCATACGAACCTTTGAACAAATAAAAAATGCAATTAGTTAAACCTTTTCTTTTTATAGCCTTATTACTTCAATTCAATTTTACACATGCACAAGACCTGCTGGATGATGTTGAAGAAGATAAACCCGAAGTTGAACGTGTAATTGCCAGCTTTAAAAACAGCAAGGTAATTAATGCACAGTCGTTGGAAACAACCGATAAAGGTGTAATGGATTTCCGTATTTCGCACCGCTTTGGTCGTTTAAATGGCGGAGCGTATGAATTATTTGGTTTGGACCAGGCAAGTTTGCGTTTAAGTTTTGATTACGGAATTACCAAACGTTTACAAGTTGGTTTTGGTCGAAGCACCTATCAAAAAACATATGACTTTTATACAAAATGGCGCATGCTTTGGCAAACCGAAGACAATAAAATGCCTCTTTCCCTTATATGGTATTCGAACATGGCCATTAATACATTGAAAGTTGACAACACTGTTTACAACCATACATTCAGCATGAAGTTGAATTATGTTCACCAGTTAATTATTGGCCGTAAGTTCAGCGAAGGTTTCTCTTTTGAAATTTTACCAACCTATGTTTGGCGCAACATTGTGGAGACCGCTGCCGAAAAAAATGGTGTAATGGTAATTGGTGCCGCTGGCCGAATTAAATTAACCCGTATGCTGGCTTTGAATGCCGAATATTTTTATGTGTTGCCCGATCAGTTAGCACCGGGCCGTACTAACTCCCTGTCCATAGGGTTCGACATTGAAACAGGCGGACACGTTTTTCAATTGCATTTTACCAATAGTCCTATTATGATCGACAAAGGATATATTACCGAAACTACCGGTGATTGGTTCAAGGGCGATATAAATTTCGGCTTCAATATTTCAAGGGTGTTTACCATTGTAAAGCCTAAGAAAAATATTGAGCCGGAAGAGAAGTTGTAATTTCGCTATATTTACAGATCTATACCCGTTTAAACTCAACGACTTCAAAAAATCAGGTCACCCTTTGGTGATTAATAGGAATTTTACCTTATATTTATTAAAATAAAGAGTGGCTGAGTTATCGCAACCTTAAAGAACTACAAGACATTGAGAAATATAGCAATAATACTATTTGGACTTCTCAATTGTTTAATCACATCGGGACAAACGTTTTCCGAACGGCTAATTCTAAATGACACGAAGGACTCACTTTACTTAAATTCAAGCGAAGCGTCTTTTGATAAGAATGGTAATTACTGTTTTATAATCAAACAAAACGACCAGAAATATTTTATTACACCGAATGGTAAAATTGGGGGTTTTAAATCCATTGGGTCAACCTTTGGAAACAGCGGAGAAATAAACTATACAAATTCATATTACGATCCAAAAGACAAACCGTGGTACTACAAAAACGCAAAAGGAACCAAGGTTTATGGAACTGCGGTAGGAAAAATAGAAAGTTATAAAACAAGCCATACAAAAGAAAACGTTGCTATAACAACAACGCTTAAAGATTCCGTTTATAACTACTTAAATGGCAAACTCGTTTCAAAGATCCACATTGGCAAGGCCGACAAGTTCTATCTCAGTAGTGACGACTGGTGTGCCTTCAGTGAAAACGGCAATGTAATTTACTTCCTTAAGCAAAATGATTCCTATTTTCTCTATCTGAACGGAAAACAAATTGACAGCTCAAAGCACAGGTATAATCAATTAGCAATAAATAATAACGGTATTTATGTTTTTGCAAAAGGTAAAAGACCCGAACAAAAGATTGGTAAATATGATTATATGTTTTTTGTTCATTCGATGGATACGATTCTTGGTTATGTAAGAACCGTTTGGAATTATGAGTTAAAAGAAAATGGAGCATACTATTACAGTGGAGACGACAATGGCCCTTACTACATTGCTATCAATGATAAACTTCATAAAGACATAAAACCTGTTTCGAACATCACACTTATTGATAGAAATACCTTTATTTATACATATGGAGAAGAGGGGCAAAAGAAGATCAATGTGAGTAACAAAATATACGTGTACGACTTTGAAGAAATATTTTTCCCAAAATTAGATAAAAAAGGGAACTTTGCATTTTATGGGTTAAAAGATTATTATTTATATAAATATGTTAATGGCAAAAAGGAAGATAAGCCGATCTCAAAATATGGAGTTCGCCCCGTCCCGCTACACATAAGTCCAAAAGGAGAGTCAACTCATTACTATAAAACTGACGATTCAATATATATTTATCAAGATAACAAACTTCTATTTAAACCGATCTCAAAAAAAACAAATTTTCAGATTCTTCTTCATACAGAAATATTACCGGGCAATTTTGTAAGAGATAAATCTGAAAACGGAAACTCTTTGTTTTACATTGAATTGGATACAACAGGATACTTAGTATTTAACGGTGTTTTTTCGAAGCCAATGATCTCAGCCAAAGAGGGCTCCTACTCTGAAACTAAAACGATCGGTGAAATTGTAGCGGGAGAATTTAGCGACAATGGCTTTTTCGCGATCCAAAAAACAGGCCATTCAAAATACTTAATTAATGTAAACAACAGCATTTTTAAAGAAATTGAGAATGTAGATGTGATTTTCAAAGACAATTGCTTTTTTAACAGCCAAGAATTGATTTTTTATGGTGTAAAAGGCTTGTCATTTTATCAATTTAAGTTTACACTATGAGAACCCTGGTCATTACACTGTCAATTTTAATTTGCCATTCAGCATTCACTCAAAAAATGCCGTCAGACTATTTTGATGAGGCAGGCAAATACTTTGAAGATGATGATTTTGAAAAAGCACTTTCAGGATATCAATACATTGTAGATAATTTTCCCAAAAACGAGCTCTACTCTAAGTCTTATTACAATATCGGGTACATTTATTATACTCAAAATAATTTTGAAAAGGCAATACCTGTTTTCAAAGCAATTCTTGAAGGTAATTTTAATGAGAAAGAAGA
>JAYUZA010000264.1:0-5867 GCA_043752145.1 Flavobacteriales bacterium | reverse complement strand
GAACTTACATTTCCAAGATCACAGATCTTACGAAGCAAAGCGCCTTTATTAATTCCGGCCGTAGCACCAATGTTTAAGAAGAAACGTTGGAATTCACCATCGGCATCTTGTTGACGTCCGCGTTGTTGTTTTCCGCCACTTTCATATGACTCACGGTTAGATGATACACGTGCGTCAGCGTTAAGATCGCCAGCGCCACGGTAATATTCTAAAAAGCGATTAAATTCGGTTGAAATAAATTTCTTGATCACTTCTTCTTTTGTCAGTGCTTCAAGTTTTTCCATTGCCGAAGCAATATAAGGAGCAATTTCTTTTTCATTTACCGGTGCATTGCTTATTTTATCAAGCAAAGCCATCAATTGTTTATCGCAAATTTCTTCGCCACCCGGAATACGGCCAACTTCAAATGATTTGCTGATAATACGTTCGATATCGCGAATACGTCCTGTTTCACGCGTATTTACCAATACCAAACTATATCCTTTTTTACCTGCACGGGCTGTACGGCCACTACGATGTGTGTAGTTTTCTACATCATCGGGTAAATTATAATTAATAACGTGTGTAATATCGTTTACATCAATTCCACGTGCAGCCACATCGGTAGCACATAAAATTTGAATGCTGCGATCACGGAATTTTTTCATTACCATATCGCGTTGCGCTTGTGAAAGATCACCGTGCAACGACTCACAGTTATAACCATCCTTAATTAATTTTTCGGCAATATCTTGTGTCTCACGTTTTGTGCGGCAAAAGATCAAACCAAAAATTTCGGGATAAAAATCAATAATACGTTTAAGGGCAACGTAACGGTCACGCTCTTTAACTGCAAAGAATTTGTGCGTAATGTTTTCGGCACTCATATTCTTTTTACCCATGGTTAATTCAACCGGGTTGTTAAGGTATTTACGGGAAATTTGCGCTACTTCTTTTGGCATGGTTGCCGAGAATAACCAAACGTGTTTTTCTTTCGGTGTATGGCTTAAGATATCATCAATGTCTTCCTGGAATCCCATGTTCAACATTTCATCTGCTTCATCCAATACAACAAATTTTACTTCGCCTAATTTGATAACCCTGCGGTTAATTAAGTCGATCATACGACCCGGAGTTGCAACAATAATTTGTGCACCACGTTTGATATCGCGTTCCTGATTTTGAATGCTTGCTCCACCGTAAACAGCTACAACATTAACGTTGCGCAAATATTTAGAGTAGTTCTTAAGGTCATTGGTAATTTGCATACACAATTCGCGTGTAGGACAAATAACAATACCTTGTGTGATGGCTATTGAATCATCAATAAGATTCAATAAAGGTAAACCAAAGGCTGCGGTTTTTCCGGTACCTGTTTGAGCTAAACCAACCATGTCAGCTTCACCTGAAATAATTGCTGGAATAGCTTCTGATTGGATAGGAGTTGGTTCGGTGAAGCCTAAATCCTCAACGGCTTTTAGGATCTCGCTACGGAGTCCCAGTTCTGAAAACGTCATAATAATAAAGTTTGCGGTTCACACCTTCACTCATTATTGACCCGATAACTATCGGTCCCCTGCGTTTTACAGAACATGAGTACTATATGCGTACCTGATTAAAAAATTTTGGCAAAGGTAGTCGAAAAAACCGACAAACAATATATATTAGATGAAATGGTGTTATAAACAGTTAATTTTCAATAATTTCAATACAGTTGCCCAAAAACAAACGTTTAACGGGTTTGATGAAATAAAGTCGCTAAAACCGATGTAAATCATTAATTTTCAATGATCTCAACGCTCCTGTGGATGAAATTTTCCAGTTTTTCACCTTTCAACATTCCGTTTGACAGAAGTGCGAGGTCGGTTAGTTGATTCACCATTTTTTCTTTTTTCACGGTATCGGTTTCGCTCACCATTTTTGCAATTACCGGATGATTGGCGTTCACCACAAGGTTATACATCATTGGTAAATTTCCCCACATGCTTTGACCGCTTAAGGCTTCCTGTTCTTTCATACGCCTCATGAACTCAGTTTGCGTGATCATGATAGGTTTATCTGTTTCACTCAAAGGTTCAAATTGCACAGTGAATTTGTCTTTTTCCGATACGTTTTCAAACAATGGACGAAGTGAATCTTCCTGCTCTTTTGAAAGTTTGGAAATGTTTTCGTTGGTTTTCTTGATCAAATTATGAATTACATCGGCATCAACACGGGCAAAAGATGAGTTCTCTAATTTCGCTTCAAGTTTACTTAATAAGTGCGATGAAAGCGGACCATCCATTAATAGAACGTCATAACCTTGTTCGGTTGCCGACTTGATATAACCAAATTGCTCATCGCGATTGCTGGTATATAAATAAACAACTCTGTTGTCTTTATCGGTTTGCAACGGTTTAATTTTTTCGGTGTATTCACTCATGGTGAAATACTTTGAATCAATGTTCTTTAAAAGGAAAAACTTCTCGGCACGTTCGGCAAATTTCTCATCGGTCAACATTCCGAATTCAATAAACACTTTAATATCGTCCCATTTAGCTTCAAAATCCTCACGGCTTGCCTTAAACATTTCCTCAAGCTTATCGGCTACTTTTTTGGTAATGTGTGACGATATTTTTTTCACATTTCCGTCACTTTGTAAATACGAGCGCGAAACGTTCAAAGGAATATCTGGCGAATCTAAAACACCGTGCAGCATGGTTAAAAATTCGGGTACAATTCCTTCTACATTCTCGGTCACAAAAACCTGGTTGCTGTATAGCTGAATTTTATTTTTTTGAAATTCAAATTTATCGCGATTTAATTTAGGGAAGTATAAAACACCGGTAAGATTGAAAGGATAATCGACATTTAAGTGAATGTGGAATAAAGGGTCTTCGGCATAGGGATATAATTTATTGTAAAATCCTTTATAGTCTTCATCGGTTAACGTTGTGGGGGTTTTTGCCCATAACGGATGTGTTTCATTCAAAACATTTTCAACTTCGGTCTCAATGTCTTTTCCCTCTGCATCTTTCAGATCGGTCGTTTCTTTTCTTGTTCCGAAAATGATCTCAATTGGTAAAAAGCTGCAATATTTTTTAAGTACCGATCCAATTCTAGCTTCTGATAAAAACTCTTCCGAATCTTCGGCTATATGTAAAATAATATCTGTTCCACGATTTGCTCTTTCGGCATCGCTAATGGTATATTCGGT
Organism: Flavobacteriales bacterium; assembly: GCA_043752145.1. Classification (GTDB taxonomy): domain Bacteria; phylum Bacteroidota; class Bacteroidia; order Flavobacteriales_D; family UBA2798; genus DASPJQ01. Next base: position 2,692 of record JAYUZA010000264.1, on the reverse strand, counting down.
TGAGCCGTCACATTCCCAACGAACGGCTTTTGCACCTTCTTTATGCGATAGCGAAACGATCTCCACTTTTTTGGAAACCATGAACGAGGAATAAAACCCTAATCCAAAATGACCAATAATTCCCTGCGCTTTTTCTTTGTACTGATTTAAAAATTCCTCGGCACCCGAGAAGGCCACCTGATTGATGTATTTCTCAATTTCCTCGGCTGTCATGCCTATTCCGGCATCAGAAATGGTGATAGTTTTGGCCACGGTATCTAATTTCACCTCTACTGCCAATTTGCCCAATTCGCCCTTGAATTCGCCTAAACTTGACAGGGTTTTGATCTTTTGGCAGGCGTCAACCCCGTTAGAAACAAGCTCACGTAAAAATATTTCGTGGTCGCTGTAAAGAAATTTCTTGATAATGGGGAAGATGTTCTCGGTATTAACTCTTATTGTTCCGGTTGCCATAGTTTTTTAATTTTATTATTATACTTTTGACAAGAAATATGCCATGGACCATAAAATGACAAATTGACAATACATGAAAGCCGTATTTTTTGCCGTATTTTTTATTTTTAACCTCACTTCTTTATTCGCTCAGCGTATTCAGGATGTATTAATAGTTCCCGATACCGCGGGCAGGGTTATTACATATGGTTCAACCATAAGTTTCAAATTTTACATCGTAACAAAAAAAGGAAAAGAAAAACAGGTTGACTGGAATAGAGTTGATAAACTCATTACCTGTGCAACCACCTCGGGCGAATGTACTGTTTACAATGCACGTATAAGTTTTCCTTCGAAGACATCCAACAAAGGACTCACATCTGCTATAGTTAAATTCACTTCCCTTAAACCTGCTGATCTTACACTTGATAAAACATTTGAAATAAAAATGAATTTTAAGTCGGCAATGAATCTTAATTATAAAGGCGATAATGGTACAGCAGGAACAAAAGGAAGCAAGGGTGGAATTCCCATAATTTTACGGGATGGAAAAGCGGGTGACGTTGGTGGTCATGGTGGTGATGGTAGTAAGGGAAGAAGCGTTACAGTCAAAATAAGAAAGGAAATGGATGAGCTTTTTAAACGAGAAATTTTCTTTGTATATGTAAGTGATAGTGCTTCTAACACCGAATATATTTATCGGTCGCTTTATCCCGAAAAAGGAATTGAAATAAATGTTGCCGGTGGTGATGGTGGTGATGGTGGTGCGGGAGGAAATGGTTCTAATGGTAAAGATGGAATTGAAGATAAACGTGCCGGTGATGGAGGTGCAGGCGGATTTGGAGGTAACGGAGGCAATGGTGGTAACGGAGGAAAAGTAACGGTTATGGCACATACGAACGCGAGCGAGATACTTGGATATTTACACATTGACAATGCCGGTGGCGCAGCGGGTTTTCCGGGAAAAGGTGGCACCGGTGGAAGTGGCGGAACAGGAACAAGTACGGGTAATGCCGGTAAGAGTGGAGGAGATGGTGCTATTGGTTTACCGGGCGCTCAAGGACCTAATTTTGAGTTGAGAGTGGAAGAGTTCTAGGTTTTGAACCACTTAAGACACATTAGAGCACATAAGTAATTCGGCCGTGAAATGTCAATAAAATATGAACCAATTCAATAGGAGTTTGTACTAAAATAATATGAAGCAACTCTTCTGTTTAATGCTCTTTTTTAGCGCCATTTCATCGTTTTCGCAAACTACTGAAGGCGAGAAGACAGATGAAACTATATATGATTTAATCACTCTTGATGAGCAAGCTGTTTTTCCAGGCGACATGCGCAAATTTATTAAGTCAAATTTAAAATGGCCAAAAGATGGATCTTGCATTAAAGGAAAAGTATATGTGAGTTTCGATGTTGATACAAACGGTATAATTTCAAATCCGGTTATTAAACGGGGAGTTAGTGAAAGTGCAAATCAAGAAGCAATAAAATTAATTATGAAAATGCCAAAATGGATTCCAGCAAAACGTGATGGTAAACCAATAAAATGTAGAATGGTATTGCCAATAAATTTTGATATTGAATAATTGCAATTTTCACTTGTATTTCTTAGTGAACCTTAGTGTCTTTGTGCCTTAGTGGCAAAAACACTGTAAATCATTGAAACCAAAAATCACCCGGTATAATTCCTGCGCCAAATTCTTTTATATAAATTCCATTTGGTTTATAGATCAACACTTTTCCATATTGAACATAATCAATGGCATCGCTCACATAAATTAAACTGGTTTCGGGGTCTATTCCTAATCCGTAAAAATTGGCGGTGCCTGGCGCAATGAATGGCGATGCCGAAACACTTGTTGATGTAATCGGGAATTGATACACACCTGAATTTAAAAAATACAAGGTATCGGCTGTTCCGTTAACGCATAAACGCGATGGAGCGCCTGTAAGCGTTAATGTAAATTCAATTGAATTTGTTAAGGGGTTAATTCGATTCAAAGTTGGGTTAATTGATAAAGCGCCATCGCCTGCACACAAAACCCATAATTTTCCGTTTGCATCCTGCTGTATACACGAAGCACCTTTTACAAGCGTAATACTATCGGTCAAAACATCGGTCGAAGCATCTAAAACGTATACTTTTCCATTGGTATAATTGGTGATATAAACATTGCCAAAAACTTCGGTCATTTGTTCGCTCCAACCATTTAATGCAATAGAACCACTAATTGTATTGGTCACTAAATCAACTTTCCAA
>JAYUZA010000263.1:0-2206 GCA_043752145.1 Flavobacteriales bacterium | reverse complement strand
GGTTAATTTGTAACTTTTGTTTAAGCTGAACATTGCTGTTTACAAATGAATCAATAGCGAAATAAAAAACAATAAAGAACAGTGCCACCGGACTTGTTATTACAGGCAGTATATTAAATATTATGAGATCATATGCGGCACGTATTGCTGCTGATAAGAACGAATAATCAACATGGGAAGCCTCCATTCGCTTGCCTACTCCAGATGCAAATAAACTTAAGTATATTCCTATAAAGCTAACGAAAATGATAGCAACACTTAATTTGTCTATTTTTTTTGTTGACCTGTAACGATAGATGATAAGCGTGCTGAAAATAATAAGGTTGGCAAATATGAAGATCTCAACCAAGCCGCTTACAAGAAAAGTAAGTATAAGGATTGAAATAATAATTGTATAAGAATGATTATTTTTAATGTAATATTTTACGATCAAAGCAAGAAATAGCAGGTAAAATGAAACAGCCGGTAGGTAAAACGAAGCACAATTCCAATACAAAGCCGAGAAAGGTTCAATAAAATTAGCGATCGTTAATGCTGTAATAAAAACTGAAAGCACAAACGGCTTAAATTTGGAATTAGTATAATCCAAACTTTTGATAAAAATATAAATGCTGAAATTAAGGAATGCGATAAAAAGTATGGGAAGCAACCGATACAGGTATAAACTATGCTCGGGATGCGATTTAGGTAATGATAGCAGCGTATTGGCAAAATATCTTCCCGACCAGTGCTTATAGAAATCAATGATAAAATCAATTCGTCCCAAAACGTGAAGTTTTTGCGCAAAGGCCCAGTCATCGGCAAATGGATGAACGTATAACGCAGCCCAACAATACGGCAACATTACCACAATGGAAATAAGTAAAATTACATGCCATTTAAATCTAAGAAGCATTTCATTTATTTTGTTTAATAAATTCATATGATTGGTTTGATCAATTTAGCGGGAACACCAAAGTAAAGTCCGGGCTTTGTAATATTTTTAGTTACGACAGACCCCGCACCTGTTTGTACCATATCACAGGTTGTAATATTATCTATTACAGTTGTATTTATTCCCAAAACGCATTTTTTACCAATTTTTGTAAATCCTGCAATACTCACAGTGGGTGATAAGAAACTATGATCATCTACAATGCTGTCGTGAGCAATAACACATCCTGTGTTAAGTAAAACGTTGTTGCCAATGATTACTTTATGATCAAGCACACAACCCGGCAAAATAAAAATGCCTTTATTTAAAGTAGCAGTTCGGTCAACATATGCATTTGGGTGGATAACGTTGGTAAAAGGAATTTTATTCATAAACCGAAGAAAAACAGATGCTCTGAATTCTATATGTTTGTATCCAACGGCACAAATCATAACATCAAATTTCTTTTGCGAAAAACATGTTTCAATGTCGTCAATTTTGCCCAGCACCGGATAATTTCCGGCCATTGTTCCGGGTGTTATATAATCATCAAAGAACCCGGCAATTTCAAATTCGCAGGTGTTGGCGTGGTGAGAAATTAATTGCCCCAGATCACCCGAACCTATGATCGCTAATTTTTTCATTCTTCCAGGTTATTAAATTCTTTAATTGAGAAAAGCGGCCGTTGTTTTACTTCTTTATAAATATTGCCAATGTATTTAGCCATGATGCCCATGAACAATAATTGCAAACCAAAACCAAAAATTATAGCGCTCATTAATGATGGCCAACCTATCTGAAATTCGATGATGAATAATCGTGCAATTACAATTCCGATTATGGCCAATGATCCGATAACGGTCAGGAAAACACCAAGGCGTATGGTTAGTTTTAAGGGTAATTCTGAAAAATCAAAAATAGCGTCAAGTGCAAGTTTCATTTTTCGTTTGAAATTAAACTTACTGGTACCTGCAAATCGTTCCCGTTGTGCAATGGTAATTTGATGTTGTTTCATTCCAATATGCATGAATATACCTTCAATGAAACGATTTTGCTCGTTGTATTTTATAAATCGGTTGGCAAAATTGCGATTGAATATACGCATAACCGCAAGCCCTTTAGGGATCTTAAGTCCTGTAAATTTTTCGAGTGTCCACCAAAAAATGCGTGAGAATACCCGGTTTAAAAAACTATCTTTTTTTTCTTCCCTTACACCAAATACCAGGTCGTATCCCTTCTCTATCTCAGCAACAAAACGAGGTATCTCGGTTGGCGGATCTTGCAGGTCGGGAT
>JAYUZA010000262.1:0-2206 GCA_043752145.1 Flavobacteriales bacterium | reverse complement strand
TATAGAGCACAAAGGTTTTGTGAAAATGAAGATCTATAATTTAGATACAAAAAGAAAAGTGGTGAAGGAATTGGGCAGGGTTGAAAAAGTAATTGACTTTGCCTATAGTCCGGATGGAAAGCTAGGGGTCATGTCATGCGTGTTCCAAGGCCAAACCGATATTTATTTGTACCGTGCGCAGGGAAACCAGATGGAGAAATTAACCGATGACTTGTACGATGATATTAATCCTGAATTCGTGAATCGTGGTCGGAGTGTAATATTTTCGTCAAACCGACCTTCGGATACAACGGTATTTAAAAAAATAGAGAAAAAACCATTTGTATTGGATTACGATGTTTTTGTAATAGACGTAAGTTCGAAACGAAAAATAATGACGCGTGTTACCAATACGCCTTTTGTGAACGAAACACAACCCGCGCAATACGATACAAGCGGTTATACCTATTTAACCGATGAGAATGGCGTGTTTAACCGTGTGGTTAGTACGCGCGACAGCGCTATTTCGTTTGTGGATACAGCTTTGCATTACCGTTATTTTTTAAATACGCAGTACAAATCAAATTATAACCGCAGTGTTTTAGAGTATGATGTGAATTTTAAAAAGGGCCGTTTTAATTTATTGATGCTTGAGAACGGAAAATACTCGTTTTACACTTCAAAAATTAAAGATGATAAAGAAGTTGACCTTGGACAAATACCGTTAACGCGTTGGCGAATGAATTACAACCGCATTAATGAATTGCAAGTGCAAAAGCAATTATTGAACAAGCAAACCGATACCACAAGTGATAAACGAATTAAGATCATAACGAAGGATCCGCAAAAAACGGATTCCACGAACATGGATTTTAATTATTATATTTTTAAGGATGAAAAACCGGCATACGAAAAGGAAAAGGTAATTATCAATAACCAACCCCAAAAACCCGATTCGGTTACTGTAGCAAAAAACAAAAAGGATGGTAAAGATGCAAACGAAATTCCGTTCAAATTACCGGATCAGCAATTATACAAAGTAAATTTTGCTACCGATTATGTTGTTTCGCAATTGGATAATAATTTTTTGAGTCAGGCCTACCAGCGTTACGGTGGTGATGGATCCAGTTATTTTACACCGGGGCTTAACGGTTTAATTAAAATAGGCTTGAGCGATGTGTTTGAAGATTATAAATTAACGGGTGGTTTCAGGTACTCGGGCGATTTAACGAGTAACGAATATTTATTGATGTATGACGATCTTTCAAAGCGTTTGGATAAGCGTTTTATGATCTACCGTCAGTCATACCTGGCAGCTAGCAACCGGCAAGAACTTGTGCGTGTACAAAGTTATGATGCCCGTTACATGGTAAAATATCCGTTTAGTGAGGTATTGAGTTTGCGTGGAACAGCGATGTATCGTTTTGACAGGGCGCATTTTTTAGCAACTGATTATAATCTTTTAGCAAAAGGTCCCGACAATGTGCACCGTGGCGGAGCAAAAATTGAATTGATCCTTGATCACACCATACCAAAGGGATTGAATTTGCTCAATGGTTTCAGAGGTAAACTATTTTTCGAGTATTATAAGGACATATTTAAAGACGAAACCAACTTTTTTGTAACGGGGTTGGACTTACGTCATTACCTGAAAGTACACCGTTGTATAGTTTGGGCAAACCGTTTGGCCGGTAGTGCTTCGTTTGGAGATCAAAAACTGGTGTATTTCATGGGTGGGGTTGATAATTGGATAAGTGGCAGGGACCGATTTGATCCTGCCTTACAGGTATCGCCCGATCAAAATTATGCGTTCATGGCTTTAGGAACACCGTTGCGTGGATTTTCACAAAACATCAGGAACGGAAGTAATTTTGCTTTATTTAATTCAGAATTGCGTATACCCATATTCCGTTACCTTGTGAACCGTCCGATGAAATCAGACTTTTTGGAAACATTCCAGGTGGTTCCTTTCTTTGACGCGGGTACTGCATGGACAGGATGGAATCCTTATTCAAAAGAAAATTCATTTAACTCAATTATTATCGGAAATCCGCAAAGCCCTATTGTCATAATTTTGGAAAACCAAAAAGAACCAATTGTATCTGGTTATGGATTTGGTTTCAGAGCGCGTTTGTTCGGTTATTTCCTGCGCTTTGATCACGCCATTGGCATTGATGACGGATTTAAATTGCCACCACGCAATTACTTCTCGCTTTCACTTGATTTT
>JAYUZA010000261.1:0-2208 GCA_043752145.1 Flavobacteriales bacterium | reverse complement strand
GCGCGTTTTCCATCAGGTCCAGTAATTCATATGCTTCAGGTCTTAACTCGGGTTTGCGTTCACTGCGCTCATAATAATCGAGCATTACGCGTGTTTTTGTATCAATGTCAACATTACTGCTGGCAAATGCTTTTTTTAATTCTTCCAACGCTTTGGTCTCGTTGTTGCTTTTTAAATAGTATTGAAAAAGTGAGAGATGAACGTTCCCGTTATCGGGTTCGTACTGAATTATTTTCTCGAACATCTCCAACGCTTTTTGGCTGTTACCTGCCTGTTGGTATAATTCACCAAGCATACCGTATATTCTTACTTCACCCGGATTCTGCGTGCTTATTTTTTCGAGTTCGGTAATAGCCTTGTCATATTTGGCGGCCATAGTATAAACACGGTATTTTTCGTATGTAATTTCAAAGGATGGGCCCAGGATTTTTTCAGCACGGTTAAGTGTTTCAATAGCTGCATCAATTTGGTTGTTGTGTACCTGCGCATCGGCAAGGGCAAAATAAAAATCGGGATTTTCAGGGTCAACCTTGATGAGGTCCTGATAGGTAGTAACGGTTTCCTTGTAATTGTAATTACGTTGCATCAAATAAGCTTTTTGAAGTAGATACCACTTATTGGTTTTATCAAGTTCGCATGCTTTTTTGGAAAACTCCAGCGCTTTGATCGAGCGGCTTTGCGCATCGTATATCCCCGAAAGGTTATAATATGCATCGGCCGATTTGGGATACTTTACAAGGTACTCTTCAAATAATTTTGCAGCGGCTTCATAATTACCCGATATCTTCTCATTTACAGCAGCAATGTATTTAGCAAGATCAGGATTTGCCGTACCGGTTTTCCCTACCTTACTATGCTTATCGGCAGGCTGGGTATCAGCACTAACTTTTTGTGTAGTGGTGCACGATTGCCATACAAAAGCAAAAGCCAGTGCGAGCATTAAAAATTTTATATGGTTTAAAAAGCAGTTCATTTATATAGTTACAATATTATAATCGCCAATGCTCAGTTCTTTTCCCGGACCTTCGTACTCGGTATAATTCCCGATCATTGAATTGGTAAAATTGGCGTGTTTTATTTTCGTGTTCGTTTGTATAATTGAATTTGATATAGTACTGTTATCTATAACGGTGTTTTCGCCAATAGATACATGCGGACCCACCACTGAATTAACGATTTTTACATTTTTACCGATATAACAGGGTGGAATGATGGTCGAATTTTCGATCACTGCGCTGGAATCGGTCAATTTTTCGTGTTTAATGTATTCCAATACTCGTCTGTTGGCGTCAACTGTTGCTTGTTTGTTTCCGCAATCCAACCAATCGTTTACTTGTCCGGGCGAAAATTTCACTCCTTTTTTACGCATGTTTTGCAAAGCATCGGTCAGTTGAAATTCATTGTTGCCTTTGATGTTATTGTCAATGAGGTATTGTAGTTCGTTGCGTAAATTCTCCCCGTCTTTGAAATAATAAATGCCAATAATAGCCAAATCACTTACAAAGGTTTTTGGTTTTTCAATAAAATCGGTAATGATATTGTTGTTGTCAACTTTTATCACGCCAAATGATGAAGGATTGTCAACTTTTTGCACCCAAATAATACCGTCTTTACTTTGATCGAGGGTAAAATCGGCTCTGAAAAGCGTATCGGCAAAAGCAACGATCACATTTCCATGAAGCGAAGGCGCAGCGCATAAAACAGCATGAGCCGTTCCCATAGCCTCGTCCTGATAATAAATGGTGCCTTTAGCACCCAGGTTGGTGGCAACGTCTAAGAGATTTTTTTCAACGGCTTCGCCAAAACGACCTATAACATACGCAATTTCCTCCACTTTTTGACCGCAAACAGCGGTAATATCCTCTACAAGGCGTTGCACAATAGGCTTACCTGCAACAGGTAACAAAGGTTTTGGGACCGATAAGGTATGAGGCCTTAATCGTTTACCCATACCTGCCATTGGAACTATAATGCGCATATTGAAAAGACTAGTTTGTACACGTTTAGTTTAAACGACTAAGATAATATAAGTTGCAAAATACAGGGTTTTTTAAGACGATTTTATGAACTTTTAGGGATTGATATTATTTGAGCCTTTGATACAAGCGCTGAAAATGATAGTTATATTTGAAAGAAAAGATGAAATCGATATTTTTATTCATGGCAATTTTTTGTGCCAGCAACTACAATAGGCTAGCTTCTCAAAAA
>JAYUZA010000260.1:0-5876 GCA_043752145.1 Flavobacteriales bacterium | reverse complement strand
AAATAAAAATTACGGATCTCCGAAGGAATAATTCCCGGTCCCGGATAAGCGGCAGCTCTACGCGTGAAATAATAATTGTTGGTGATATTGTTCACATGAAATTCGGCACTCAGCATTTTCCATTTGCATCCAATAGCTGCATCCATGACCCAATAAGCCGGAATAATTCCGTAAATGGCATTGCTTGTTTTTACAGCATTTGTAGCATCGCTGAACCGTAACACTTATCCCATGACCATTTCTGGTTTTATTAAAGAAAAATAATTTCCATCCGTAAAATATATTGTATTTGCTTTAGAGAAACACAGGTTTTAAACACCTGCACCTGAGTTTCATACGCTTCTGTTTACGATGAGATCTTTTACCATCCGTAAAATTAAGAGGCTGGCGTAAAATAACGAAGTCGGTATCACTTATCTTTAACATGAAATAAGAATAACAGTACCGATATCTTTAATAGAATGTACGTATGAAAAAAATGCTTTTTTTATTTATTTTTTTATCCACCCTTACAAAGGCACAGGTGCCTTTTGAATTATGGGGTGCCGCAAACAAAGGAGGTGCCGGTAACGGAAGTATTTTTAAAGCTGATCCAATTGCCGGTAACTATAAATCGGTTCATAATTTTAGTCCGAATTCCTCTTATTGGCCGAAATCAGTTTTAAAGCATCCCAATGGAAAAATATATGGAGTAACTTCACAGGGAGGCGCCTATTCCGGTGGAGCTCTTTTTGAATACGATACTGCAACAAATATTTACAAGGAACTTATGAATTCAAAAGATTCAACCGGATTTCCGGTTATTGGCCCTTTGTTTCTTGCTTCCAACAATAAAATATACGGGACTTCAACTACAGCGCTGTATCCGTATGATGGTATGCTATTTGAATATAACGTGATTACAAATACATACACCGGACTACATAATTTTCATTCGGCTTGGAGCGGTCTGAAACCGACTAAAACTTTTATGACTGAAGTAGGTGGTAAATTATATGGCATTTCAGATGAAGGCGGCACTTGGAGCGAAGGAGGCATCTTTGAACTGGATCTTGCTACGGGTATTTATACGCATAAACTTAGCTTTATAATAAACGGTGCTTCTTCGGGTTTCATTAACGGACAGAATGGAAAATTATATGCACGTTTTAATTATTCTGATATTCTTGAATATGACATTGCCTTAAATACGTATCAAATCATCGTACCTGTAAATTCTTCTATATTGCTTTCCGGTGCATCAGGCGGTTTTAACTTTGGTGACTCCACCAAACTCATGGGTTGCGCCATTGACGGTGGGGTAACGGGTAACGGATATATTTACACGTACAATTTTTCTTCCAATGCGTATACCATTAATGTTGATCTGCCTTCTTTTGCAAAGCAAACCTTAAAACTCATGTCGGCCGGCTCGAACAAATTTTATGCCCTTACTGGTGGTCCAACGAACATTTACGAATATGACTCCGTTACCAACGTAGTCAATCTTCTAAAATCATTTTCCGGAAGCGAAGGAATAGCGGGATTTAATGAATTTGATATTTCTCTGGCCCCAGATGGTAATTTATACGGATGTGCAATGCAAGGCGGGATTTTTAGCAACGGAGGTACTCTTTTTAGCTTTGATACTTCCACCAATACTTATACCAAGCTTCACGATTTTAAGGAGCTCACAGATGGGTCTAATCCTCTAATGTTCCTTACCCCTATGTCAAATGACGTATTGATAGGACAAACCTGGCAAGGGATGATCTATACGGTTGATATAAACTCAGGGGTCTTCACAAAAAAACTTGACATATCACTCGGGGGCGGTGTTACGCTAACCAGAACTACTGGCGGTAAATATTATACACTTAGCATTAGCGGTGGAGCGTTTGGAGATGGTGCAATTTTATGTTACGATAGCACTTCAAATACAGTAAATACGCTTCAAAATTTTTCAAGCAGCACATCAGGCCGTCAACCGATGGCACCTTTAACATTAGCCGCTGACGGGATGTTATACAGTACTGCATTTTATGGCGGATCAACTTACAACGGAACCATCTATAAATATGACCCCGTCACCAATACACTCACAGGTATTCATAGTTTCACAGGAACTGACGGAAACTTTCCGAGTGGTGGCGTGATACAGGCAAGCAACGGGAAATTATATGGAACTACTCACGCGGGGGGAGCAACGGGTCATGGTGTTATTTACGAATTTGACATTTCAACTTTAACGTTAGTTGTTTTGCATCATTTTAATTTCACAGACGGCACTTTTTCTACTTCAGGCTTAACAGAGGTTTCACCGGGTATTTTCTACGGTCTTTGTTCCGAGGGTGGCGCAAACAATGAAGGATGCATTTTCAAAATGGATGTTAATCTAAATGCATTTACACTATTATTTTCTTTTTCATCTTCCACAAGCGGAAAAAAACCAAGAGGAACACTCTTATATAAAAACGGTCTTTTGTACGGTGAAACCAGCGAAGGCGGTTCAGCCTTTGGTGGCGGTACTATGTTTTCTTTTGATCCGACCACTTCAATATTTACAAAAATGTTTGCGTTTTATCCTCCGAACGGATTCCTAACTACCATTGATCCTATTTATCTAGGCCGTATGCAAACTGGTCTCGTTGCCGTTTGTTCCGGAATTAACATTACTTCAATAAATATACCTTCATCCGTTTGTGAAGGCTCTGATATGAACATGCAGATTACGACTTCAGGAGATTCGTTAAATTTTACCTGGTACAAAAACGGAAGTCCCATTGCAGGAAGTGATACAAGCGACTTTACTTTAACAAACATGAATTTTACGGATACCGGCAATTACTATTGTAGTATCACTAATGGTTGCAGAACGGTAATTTCAGATACATTTAATGTAAGTGTCTTTCCAAATACATTAACAGTAAGCGCAACATTGACCAATCCTTCTATTTGCGAAGGAGAAAAAACAATGCTTATTGCAAGTTCTTCCTTTAGCGGGTCAACTTACTCGGTTCTTCCTGCACAAACTTTAGGCACTCTTTTTCTTTCAGCAAATTCTCAATCCTATATTGTTACAGCAATTGATACCGCAGGTTGCATTGCAAAGGATACGGCCAACCTTACCGTGAATGCTTGTGGCGAAGTGTGGCCGGGAGACGCCAACGTTCAAGGCGTTGTTGACATGAATGATTTGTTTACCGTAGGTGTTAAATACGGACAAACGGGACCGGCCAGAACTGCTATCGACAATATATGGATAGGACATGCCGCAAGTTTATGGTCTGATACATTGCTTTCAGGTTTCAATACAACGCATGCAGATTGCAATGGTGACGGAATCGTAGATTTTAATGATACGCTTGCCATCTCACTAAATTACGGTCTTACACGATCAGAGATCACCTATCGGTCACCATCTGATTCGGGTGATATAAACATTATCATACAAGGAATAACTTATTTACCCGGTGACACTGTTAAAGCCAATATTTACGCGGGTTCGTCATGGAAACCTTTAGATACCATTTATGGTCTTGCGTTTTCCCTCGAATATCCGGACGCACTTATTCAACCGGGAACATTCAATCTTAATTTTATAGACTCATGGCTTGGAAATGCCGCAACAGATCTGCTTATAATGAACAAATCTATGCCCGGTGATGTAGCAATAGGAATGACTCGAAAAGACCATGTAGATAAAAGCGGCTATGGACAGATAGCAACAGCAAGTTTTGTATTGCAAAGTATTCCTACCAACGATTCACTTTTTGTTGTTGCTTCGGGAGCCACAGCATGTGATCATCTTGGTAATATCTTTGACCTTACAGCTTCAGGATCGTTTGCTATATCTACGCAAACATCAAAATACCACAAAGAAATCTTTACAAAGATGTACCCGAATCCGTCAAAAAAAGAAAATGTACGTATTGAATGCAGTGAATATATAACGGCAATTCAAATTTCAGATCTGACTGGTAAAACAGTGTTATACACACGAATTTCACCGATACATACAACCATTATTGATACAAAAACTTTATTGACTGGAGCTTATTTGGTAAAAGTTGAAACCGAAAAAGGCAAGTCATTTAAAAAACTAATCATTACCAACTAATTTATTAATTGAGTATTATTCAATAATAACAAGATGCCATTAGGGAAATTTAAAACTTAACTCCCACCGTAAAATAAAAATTCCGGATCTCCGAAGGAATAATTCCCGGACCCGGATAAGCAGCGGCCCTTCTTGTGAAATAATAATTATTGGTCAAATTATTCACATGGAATTCGGCACTCAACATTTTCCACTTGCATCCTATGGCAGCATCCATTACCCAATAAGCAGGTATGATCCCATAAATGGCATTGCTTGTTTTAACAGCGTTTGTAGCATCGCTGAACTGCTCACTTAAATACGAATAGTTGTACGAAATATACACGTTCTTATACCCTAGCGTAAAGCCTGTGCGCAACATTTGTTGGGGAACGAATTCAACGCGATTGCCACTCACAGCATAATCTTCGTTAGTGCCATAATAAGCTTCAATGAATGAATAATTGACAAATACCGGCAATGACCAATTGCTTGAATCGTTGAAGAGTTTTATAAAATCAATTTCTACAAATGATTCCAAACCATAATTGGTTGAATTACCAATATTGGTTCGGTAGCGAATAATGTTGTACGAGAAATCATCCACCTTAAATATCTCACCAATGCGGTCGTTATACGATAAATAAAATGCGCTTACGTCATAAGCTAACCAACTTTTATATGTACCACGAACACCTGCGTCAAGCGTATAACCACTTTCATCACGTATAGCCGTATCGACTTTAAAATTGGGATTGACAATGGCAATATCCGAGAAATTTATAGCGCGGTAATTCTGGCTTCCATTGGCAAAAAACTCCAACCATCGGGTGGGTTTGTAACTAAAACCGAGTCCGGCTAAAAATATATTTCGTGGATTTGTACTTTCGGTAGTGTATTTTACTTCCAGCAACGTATCACCTGCCAAATCAAAATTACGCTGGTAATAATAGCCTTTTGATTGTGTATTGATATTCTCAAACCGAACACCCGGGGTAATTGTCATTTTATCCTTTATCCTAAAAATATTTTCGGCAAAGGCGGCAAAATTCAGACTTGGAAAAAGATAATTGGAATAATCAATGTCATTCGGATTTAAAAAATCAAAATCAGCTCCGTCACTTGTTTTAGCCAGACCCTGTTTTGAAGTTGTTTGTCCTTTGTAAATGCGTGTGCCGATTAAAAATGTTTGCGCTGTTTTTTTGATCTTATAATTGGCGAGTAAACGTGTTTCGTTACCAATATTTTTAAATTCACCTGCCAATACTTCGCGCGGCTGACCAAGATCCGGGCGATTAATTTGCCCCAAATAACCAACATTGCTTCTATCAGATATCAAACCAAAAAAACGTGTATTGATCTTTATATTCTCGGTTAAATAATGATCAACATAAAAAGCAGCAAGATTCCAATTTACCTCAAACCAATTTCGTTTGCGTAAAATGGTATCTGGATTTGAATAAAAATCGGCATCTGACATTCCTCCCGGTTGTTGGGCCAAATAATGCATTTTGGTAAAATCAACACCAAAGACCCAACGAAGGCTTTTCGACATGTAATAACCGTTTACATAAAGTGATTGATGTTTGAATTCAGAAAAGTCCCTAAAGCTATTGCCGCTTTTGATTTGTCCTGCAGCGTATATACCGTATCTGCGTTTGCCATAACTTACATCGCCCGAAAAATTCAAAAAGTCAAACGAACCCGCTGTTGCTTTTAGATTCGCGTGAAGCCTTTCATCGGCTTTTGCTTTTTTCATTTTGAAATTTACCAATCCGCCAAACTGTGTTCCGTATTG
>JAYUZA010000259.1:0-2210 GCA_043752145.1 Flavobacteriales bacterium | reverse complement strand
CTATTTTTCGTCAATTGGATGGCAATGATCAATTGGATAACAATAATGAGATCTATAAAAACTGTGTATGGTTGCTTGAACGGAACCGGACTATTTTAGCGTTTCCTGAAGGTTCACATAGTTTGATCAAGCGCATTCGTCCTTTCAAAAAGGGTCCCATGCGATTTGCTTTTGGAGCCGAAGAAAAAAACAGTTTCAACCTGGATGTTCATTTCGTTCCCATTGGTATAAGTTATAACGATCTGTATAATTTTGGTGGCGATAAACTCGTAAATATTGGAAAACCTATTCGTTTGGCTGACTATAAGGAATTGTATCAAACAAATCCGGCTAAAGCGTTAAATGATATGAAGCGTGATTTGGAAAGCGCTGTTACCGAACTAATGGTGAATATACGCAACACTGAATACTATAATGAAATTGATTCGTTAAGGACTATATCCATAAATCAATACAGATTAAAAAATGACCTACAAACAAATTTGCTGGAAGAGTTTGAATATGGCAAATTGGTAATTAAGGAGGCAGAATCCAATTTATTTGAGAATGTTGAAACAGCGGCCGTATTAAAGCAAAAGATCAATACCTATGATTCAATTCTTAAAAAACAAAATTTGAGAGATCTTGTATGCGATGAAAATTATAAATTCATGCCTGCCGCTTTATGGGTTCCGGTTTTTCTTTTGTTGTTCCCCGTATTTGTAGTTGGTTTTGTAGTAAACTGGGTTGCTTTTTTTGGACCGCAATTCATTGCGAAAAAGATGGTGAAGGATATTGCGTTTCAAAATTCTATTCTTTGGGTTACAAGCATGTTAATTTTTACTTTACTTTATATTTTAATATTTGTACTTACCGGGTTAATAAGTGGTAATTGGTTATGGGCTTGTGCAGTTTTAGGTATTGGTATTTTTACCGCAGCGGTCACCTTGTTTTACAGACGTAAATGGAATAAATTTTTAGCCGAAAAAAGGTTCAAAAAATTTGCTGCAACAACCGAAGGAAAAGAGGCTTTACAGTTGCGAAAAGAAATTCTTGGTTTTCTTACAAATGTTAAATGATATTGAAAAATATCTTAAGGCTTCTTCAGTACAGCCTCTTCAACTTCATGCCGGTTACGCAGTTCATGTAAAACGCGATGATCTGATCCATCCCCAAGTCTCAGGAAATAAATGGCGAAAGTTAAAGTACAATCTGCTTAAAGCACAGGAGGGCGGATGTGACACGCTCATAACATTTGGTGGTGCGTTCTCCAACCATTTAGCAGCAACAGCCAAGACGGCTCAATTAAGCGGATTTAAAAGTATTGGCATTGTAAGAGGCGAGCATGTGAATCTTTCAAACAGTACCCTTAGTTTTGCAAGCGAATGTGGCATGCACATCATTCCCGTTGCTGTTTCCGAATACGATGAACGCAATAATTACAATTACCACGATCAGTTAAAATTGGAGTATCCGTTGGCGCACATTATTCCCGAAGGCGGTGCGAATTTTGAAGGCGTTTCAGGAACAATGGAAATAGTGAAGGAATTGGATGAAGAATACGACCTTATTTGTTGCGCTATTGGAACCGGAACTACAGCGGCCGGATTTATTTTATCAAAACCAAAGGAAACAAAGATCGTATGTTTCAATAATTTTAAAAGTAGTGCAGGAGTAAAGGAAATGATCGAGCAAAAAATAAACCTTGTATTGAATCATTCCGCATCCATTCATGAATACCAAAACGACTTTGAAATAATTGACGGATATAGCTTTGGTGGGTATGCTAAAGTTGACGATTCACTCAAAGATTTTGCCCGTAAAATTTATTCAGAACATGCGTTACCGCTGGATCTGGTTTATACCGCCAAAGCCCTTTACGGATTAAACAAAATGCTTGAAAAAGGTGCTTGCCTGCCGTCAGGCCAGGAAATAAAAAAGGGCTCAAAAATCTTGTTTTATCACAGCGGTGGCTTGCAGGGCAATAAGGGATTTGATTTTGTGTTTTAACCCCTCAAATTAGTTATCAAACAGGCATAATAGTAAATGATTTTTTTGCTAAATTGCATGAAAATTAATTTCATGAGCAAGTACATCTACACTTTATCTTTTATTTTTGTTTCCCATCTTGTTTTGGCACAGTCACCAATAAAAACAAAGTCATTTTCCGTTAACCCCCGAGCAACGGTTACCGTTCGCGATATTAAGCAGGATTTTGCTCCTGAATTAAT
>JAYUZA010000258.1:0-2219 GCA_043752145.1 Flavobacteriales bacterium | reverse complement strand
ATATATTCTTCTCTGTTGTATTGTTTTCCTGCTCCTCCTCAAACATGGATTTCATAAACATTAGTGAATTCATGTTTAAGACAAATGCCTTAAAGGATAATGAAATGGTTGAGATCATGTATTGTTCGGGTGAGCCTGGTAATAATACCGAGCTCAACTACTATTTGCATTATATCGTTATTTCACAAGTAACGGGTGATACGGTAAATGTTTTAAGCACCATGCTTACCGATGGCATTAGTGCCGAGAATCGTATTTTTAGTTTTTGTGATGAAAACAGTATGATGACTAAAGCCCTGCAAAATATTGATGTGATGGCCAGGCAGAGCAACCGGTCCATTCACCCTGATGAACTCACAACAAAACGCCTCGACAGGGTTGTGATCAATAGTAAATTAACATGGTCGGGTAAAAATAATTATCCAACTGTAATTGGTGTTTTAGCTACGCAAACAAAACCGCCAAGGGATACCACAACAATTGAATAATGGAAACAATAGATTTTGAACAACCCGCACCAATACCTGCACCGCGCAAGGGTTGGGTAGCTTTTTTACTGTCGCTGGTATTGCCCGGCTTGGGCCATTTTTACAATGGTAAAATTTCTTGGGCCATTGTTTTGTTCCTTACTCCTTATGCAACAGTATTTGCTATTGCGGTTACAGGTTTGTTTAGAACGTTTGGTGGCGTTATTATACTTGTGATCACTTTTTTGTGTTTTCGTTTGCTTGTTTGTGTTCATGCTGTTTGGCTGGCAAGGAAACAAAAAAAATATATTCGCAAAACGTATAATCATTGGTATTATAATTTAGGTGTGTTCGTATTCTTTATCGCGTTCAATTATTTTGTTTTTGACGGCCGAAGTTTTTTAGGTATACAGGGTTTTAGGATTCCTACCCCGGGCAATGCACCAAGCCTGCAAGTGGGTGATTGTATCATGAGCGATATGTTTTGGTACACGCAACATGATCCTGCTTACGGTGACTTTGCTATGTATAAACGCGAAGATGGTTTTTATTACACGCAACGTGTTATTGGTTTACCGGGCGATGAAGTATTTTTTGATGGTGATAAATTATTGATCAATGGAAAATCGTGCAAACAAACGGCAGTAGGAAAATTAATGCTGAACGAACAGTTTAACGCAACCGAACTGGAAGAAATTTTACCCAATGGTAAACTGTATAATATTTATCACATGGACGGATTTGTGCCGCAAAATATGTTTTTGACAGGAAGAATAAGGGTTCCGCAAAACATGGTTTTTTTGGTGGGTGACAATCGCCACAATTCACTGGATTCGCGTTACATTGGCTTTATTCCAATTGATAAGCTTGAAGGTAAGGTGCTGTACATATATTGGGCCGATGATTTGGAAAGAATTGGTGTTGAGTTTTAAGTCAATTTCAAATACTTTCTTGCATTTCCATCAAAAAATTCCTTACGGTTCTTCTGTAAAACACGATTCATTAAGCAGGCGTATATAATCGCTCAGGTAACGTTTATTTTTAGCTTCCTGGAACAATTTCTGCCAGTGGTAGAGCCAAATAGCCCGCATGGCGCGTAGTCGCGCCAGAGGACTATAGGCGATAACACGGTGCCGCCTATGCGTTATTTTTATTATTTACAGAAGATTTGCGGCAGGCAGCCAAATAATTCTCACTTCTTACATCTCACTTCCAACTTTTCAAACGTATTTCTACGTAAAAAAAACTTTATCGATTTACCTCGCGGAAGTACATTTAAAAGTTTAAATTCTACATGGTTCACGTTTTTGGTGTGCTCTACCTTGCACGCAAATAAAAACCAAATCTTATTCTTATGAAACATTTTTTATGTATTTTTTTAGTAATCTGCATTTTTTTTACGGCCTGTGTTACTGATGAAAAAAAATCGGCAACGATCAATAATAGCAAGGTGCACCCCATGGATGCGCAAATTGTTGAATTTATTAAACCCACAAAGGATAGCATTGCACCACGTGATTTTACTGCTGATAAAAGTTGTATTATTGACGGAACGTTTTATGATCAATGTCCGCTTAACGATATTGATGAAGGCGGGTTTTCTCCGGGTGGTAATGGCAATTTGCCCAACACACTGCCTGATTTTAATCCTTTGTCGGGTTCAATAGATGTTCCCAACCCTGCTGTTATAGGACAACCGTTTAATTTTGTAGTTGTAATAGCTAACCAAGGCGGTTCTAAATATCCTCCGGG
>JAYUZA010000257.1:0-2229 GCA_043752145.1 Flavobacteriales bacterium | reverse complement strand
TAGTTTTTTATATAGTTGATTCAGTTTTTTTTCTTCAATGCCCCAGTTATACTTTTCAAGAACAGCTTTTCTTCCGTTTTCACCCATTTGTTTGGCCCCTTGCTGATCATTCAATAATTTATCAACAGCTTTCGCGATAGAAACTGAATCCATTGGATCAATGCATATTCCTGCTTTAGTGCTTTCAATAATATCCTTCCACAGAGGAAAATCAGATGCAATTACCGGAATTCCCGCACTCATGTATTCAAACATTTTTATGGGTAATGAATCCAGATAATTAACCGAAGGATGTAAGGTAACCAATCCTGCAACCGATGTTCTCATTACTTCATACACCTTATTTCTGTCAACAAAACCAAGGTAATCTACCTTTGACCAACCTTTCATGCCTTTGAGACGTATTTCCAACGCTTCGGGAGCAATTTCTCCGGCAATTATCAATTTAGCATTGCATCGTTCAATAGCCTCTACGATTTGAACAGCTCCGCGCATTTCGGTCACACCTCCAATATAACATACCGCGTTGGATTTATTTACCCAATCAGGACCAAAAGAATTTTCCTCCAGAATGGGATAATTACAAATATCAACGCAATTAGAATTAATTTTCAAAAAACGTTCACGTATAAACGGTGTTGCCGCCACTACGCAATCAATTTTTCTTACAATTTTATTTTCGTAGCGTTCAAATGTTCGGGAAATTATTTTTCTAAGATATTTATTGATCCAGAATTTACCCAGGATCTGGCGTGGAACATCCTCATGCGAATCATAAATTACTTTTTTTCCCAATCCCTTCAACTTTTTTGCATAGCGCAACAATTCAGGGTCGTGAAAATGATAAATATCGGCATTTAGCTCAATTGCTTTTTCAACAACTTTGGCCGAGGTTTTGCGCATTCGTGTAAATCTACCGCCAGGAATTGATCTTACTCCGTGAATTTTTACATTATTTACGATTTGTGTTTCACAATCGGTTGCTACAAGATTAACATCGTATCCAAAAGCTGCGAGTGAAGAACATTGTTTTACAAAGATCCTTACATCATTCCATTTATGGGCCGATGTCATATGACAAACTTTTATTTTTGCAGAACCGCTCAATCAAAGAGTGTTTTTAATTCCTCCTGCGAAGGATAGCTGATCAATATCGCTTTTAATTTACCGTGAAATACAAACATACTTCCTGCTGCCACGGCCGATGCTCCACCTGTCTTAACTGCTTCGGTAAAATGAGCCACATTACCCGCGCCACCGCAGGCAATAACCGGCATATTTACTTTCGATGTAATGCTTTTTATTAAGTCTATGTCGTATCCTGCCATCATACCATCGCGATCAATTGAATTGATCATTAATTCGCCTACACCTATTGCATCCATTTCCATCGCAAATTTTACAGGGTCAATTTTTGTGTTTTTGGTTCCCGCATGGGTATGTACCTGATGCTTTCCCAAAAAATTCTTTCGCACATCAATGGAGACACAAATGGTGGAACTACCGTAACGCTCAACCGCTTTTTTTACCATTTCGGGATCTTCAACGGCTATTGAATTCAAGATCACCTTTTCAATTCCTACTTTTAAAATATCCTTGATCTCGTCAACCGTTTTAATTCCTCCTCCGTATGCAAGCGGCATAAAACATTCGCCTGCTATTTCTTTCAAGAACGTAAGATTCGGTTTTTTATTCTCGTTGGTGGCGGTAATGTCTAAAAAGATCAATTCATCCACTTCCTTTTCATTAAAGATCTTAACGGCATTCAGAGGATCGCCTACATATTTTGGGTCCTTGAATTTGGTTGTTTTTACCAAACCTCCGTTGCGCACCAAAAGTGCCGGTATTACTCTTACAATAGCCATTAATAATTTGAAACAAAGTTTTTAAGCAATACCATACCGTATTTATGACTTTTTTCAGGGTGGAATTGCACACCTACAATATTGCCGCTTTCAAATCCCGAAACATAATCATTCTCATAAACCGTGGTCAATAAAACATCATCGGGTCTATTCGACTTAACAAAATACGAATGCACAAAGTAAAAACGCGGTTCATAGTACATACCTTCCAGTAATTTACTTTGCTTTTCCTGTTTTACCATTTCCCATCCCATGTGTGGAATGGTTAATTTTTTTTTATTTTCTAAAAAATTAAATTTAAGCGTTGATGCATCGATCCAACCGAGCCCCGGTAATTTTCCCTCCTCACTGTTTTTGGTCATCA
>JAYUZA010000256.1:0-5947 GCA_043752145.1 Flavobacteriales bacterium | reverse complement strand
GTCTTAACAGCATAATCAACATTGTATTTGCCAGGCTTCATACTGTAAGTGATCTCGATTTTTTGTTTACCATCGTTGCTGGTTAAACGCAATACTGCTTTTGATTTACCGGTTACGGTATCTGTAAAAAAGAAATCATCGGATTTGTATCTTTTGTTCTTTGCAAAAAACTCAAGCGCCATGCGTGTACTGTCGCCTTCAAATAATTTTAACGGGATATTTTTCTTGGCCTTGTAATTTGAATATGAATGATATTTTTTTAGTTCGGCCGAAGCAATTCCTCCACCTTTATTGTTTATAGTAACACGCAACAATTCGTTTTCCAACACAATTTCTTTTTTGTCGCCCGAAGCAGCGTTTGAAAAAATACCGTATTTGTCGTTCAATATGTTTTGATTAGCCAAAGCCATGATCGAATCAACTTTTGATGAATCGGTTAAAGAACCGGTTTTAATTGTTGGATCAGCTTTGATAATTTCTTCTACTGCAAGTTTTTTTGCCGAATCAGGACTGATGGCCGTTTCGTTTACGATCTTCTTTTTGGTATTGGCAATACTGTCCTGTATATAAGCTACACTATCGGCTTCACGATTTTGACGGTCAATTTGAGCCTGATCGGGCATATTGAAAATTGAAAAAACCACTACTATTCCCGCAATGAGTAAAAGGCCTATGATTGAATTACGATCCATTAAATATTATAAATTAAAATAGTGGCCAAATATAGTAAATTAGTCACTAGTCCTTAGTGCTTAGTTCATAGTAGTTACCAGTAATTAACACTTGTCATTCACTCGCAACGTAGGATTTATACATTGTGACCTGAAACGAATAAATATTTGATAAAAACCATTGAATTATCATAAGTCCGATTACACCCAATCCGGTAAGGACTAGCTACTGAACACTAAACACCGAGAACTGAGAACCATTTTTACTCCTCATCCAGCTGCTGGTCGAGTTTAACCTGTTTTTTTTCTTCAAATACCTCGGTATTCTCGGGTCGGTCTTCAAGTATTCCACCGATCTTGATATCGGTTAGTGACTTAAGGTCGCTTTGTTCAACAACTTTATCAGCACTTTTACGAATTTCGGATTGAATTTCACTGGTCGCATCGCGTACCTGGCGTAAACCCCTGCCCAAGGTTCGGGCAATTGAGGGTATACTCTCGCTTCCAAAGAAGAGCAGAATAAAAAGGAGTATGATGGCTATTTCCCCGAAACTCATTGCACTGTACTATCCCCCAAAATTACGACTAAAACAGGTAGTGCGGTCCATTTTATAGTTAAATATCCTTCAAAAAAAACGCCTCTCCATTTGGAAAGGCGTTTGTGATATTAATTCGCTTAACCTGAAATTTCTCGTGTCTCGCGTCTGATGTCTGATGTCTACTTCTTGACTGTCGCTAAAGCCGGATCTTTTTTCTTGTTTGAAAAATCAACAAGAATTGGCGTTGCAAGACATACCGATGAGTATGTACCAACCACAACCCCAACCATCAAGGCAAAGGTAAATCCTTTAATTGACTCGGGTCCGAAGAAGAATATGGCAAACAATACAATAGCAATAGTAATTGAGTTATTTACCGTTCGGCTCAAGGTTGAGTTCAATGCTTCGTTGATCAATACTTCCTGTGATTCTTTTCTTCCCATACGCAGGTACTCACGAATACGGTCAAATACAACCACGGTATCGTTAATTGAGTATCCCATAATGGTTAGAATGGCCGCAATAAATGCCTGATCAACTTCCAATGTAAATGGCAATATACCATACAACATTGAGTAAAGTCCAAGTACAAATATTACATCATGGAACAAGGCCACTGCAGTTCCTAAACCATACTGCCATTTTTGGAAGCGCAATAAGATATATAGGAACATGATGATGATTGACAATACAACCGAAATAATAGCGCTTTTAATAAATGCCGCTGAAATAACCGGGTCAATTTTACGTGAATCTTCGATTTCGTATTTACCAAATTGTTTAAGTCCTTTTTCCAAAGCCAGATTAACAAGTGAATCAGCCTTCGTTGATGAACTCTCCTTTATAAGGAATTTTGTGGTGATCTTAGCCTTGTATTTGTTCTCGATCATTTTTACCTCAGGGGCAATTTGTTTTCCGTCCTCAACAAAATTAGCAGCCAAAGAAGAACGAACATCATCATACACCGGTGCTTTTTCAAACGCAACTACATAAGTTCTTCCTCCGGTAAATTCAACACCGTAATCCAAACTACGCATTGCTAGTGAAGTAAAGCTGGCGACAATAATTACGCCTGAAATAGCATAATAAACTTTTCTGCGTTTTACGAAATCATATGAAGTTGTAGATAAAAATTTCTCGCTCCATTTTAATGAAAAGTTCAATGTTTTCTTGCGGTCGGTAAACCAGCTTACCACTAAACGTGTAATGAAAATTGAACAAAATACAGAAGTAAAAATACCAATGATCAATGTTACGGCAAAACCACGAATTGGTCCTGTACCAAAAACACCCAATACAATTGCAATTAATAAGTTGGTAACGTTGGCATCAATAATGGTAGCATACGAACCTTTAAAACCTTCATCAATGGCTTGTTTCATTGGTTTGCCTGCGCGCAATAATTCTTTGATACGTTCATATATAAGAACGTTACCATCAACCGCCATCCCCATGGTTAATACGATGCCCGCAATACCAGGTAATGTTAATGTAGCACCTACCGATGCTAAAGCACCCATTAAGAAAAATACGTTGGCGATCAAAGCAATGTTCGCTACAATTCCTGCTTTGTTATAGAACAATATCATATAGATAAGAATCAATATGAACGAGCAAACAAATGAGAAGAAACCGCTTGAAATATTATCAGCTCCTAAAGTAGGACCTACTATATGTTCGTCAACGATCTTTGCTTGTGCCGGCAATGAACCTGCTTTAAGAATATTTGCTAAATCGGTTGCTTCTTCAACAGTAAAGTTTCCTGAAATCACCGAACTTCCGTTTGGAATTTCGCCTTCAACGCGTGGAGCCGAATAAACAAGGTTATCCATTACAATTGCGATAGGACGCATCTTATCACTGGCATTTGCTCTGGTTAAGCGAGCCCAAATATCAGCACCGGTTGCATCCATGGTCATATTAACTGTAACCCTTGAATTGTCAACCGGATCAAATTCCTGGCGTGCGTCTGTAACATATTTACCTTCCAATGCAGGACTTCCGTCACGGCTGGTTACTTTAATTACGTATAGGCTTAAACTGTTAGTGGGCTGTTGATCTCTATCAGAATCCGTTTTTGTTGCCCACATTAATTTCATTGTTGACGGCCAAACTGTAGCAATAGCGGGGTGATCCTTTAAAACATTGAACGCTGCTGTATCTGCTAACTGACATACACCTATACGACAACCGTTCTCCCAAGTATATCCTCCTTTTTTATCTTCTGATTGGCTTAGTGCCAATTGAAGATAACGGAACAAAGGGATCTTTTTCAGTTCTTCTTCACGTGATACTTTACTTGTATCCGCACTGTTCTTTTTTGAAGTGTCTTTTTTGTCGGCTAAAAGATCGGCCGATTTATCCTCCTTGGTTGTATCAATTTTAGTTGAATCAAGTTTCGCAATAGAAGCTCCGGTTTTTGTTGTATCAAGTTTTGCCGAATCGATCGCATTAGTCGTATCAACATCTTGAATATTATACAATACCGATGCTAAAATTTTATTGGCTTGCTCAAAATAAGGATACGCTTCATAGTTGAAATATGTATTCCAAAATTCAAGATTAGCAGTACTGGTAATTATCTTACGTACACGTGCTTTATCTTTTACACCCGGTAATTCAATTAATAAACGACCTGTTAAAGGTTGCTTTTGAATGTTTGGTTCGGTTACACCAAATTTGTTGATACGGTTTCCAAGAATGTACTCGGTACGATCTAAAGCACTTTGAGCTTCTTCACGCAATTTATCCAATACCTGTTTATTGGTCATTTTGGTATTGAAACGCGTTGGATCACCAACAGAAAAAATTTGCGCTAAATTTCCGTTCGGGTTTTTTGCATTGAACTCGTTTTCAAAAAGCGTAATAAAATCAACAGTTGACGTTTTTGATTTTATAACAGCCGCTTCGTATGGTGCAACAAAGATCGGGTTCTTGCTTTTTCCTGATAAGTTCAATATTAGGTCGGCATACGAGATTTCAAGCGTTACCGCCATACCACCTTTTAAGTCCAAGCCTAAGGCCATTTCGTTTTGCTTACATTCAGCATACGTTTTTCCTATCAAAGGATAAGCTGGCTTGTAAGTAATCTTACGAATTTCGTTTTCCTCTAACGCGTTTTTGATGTTCTCAAGATCGATAGGGTTTTTTGTGTAAAGGGTATCCTTACCCAAAACCATAAACCCGCTTCCCTTTGTGATGGAATCAAGTTTTTTTTGGGCCTTCGCGACAGCCTTGTTCTCAACACTACTTGTGACAAATGAGAATGAAATCTGGTATAAACATGCCAGTGTAAGTAAAATGGTAAATACCAATATGGATCTACGTGCTTGCATTACATTTTAGTTTTTAAAAATTGGGTTGCAAATATAGAATTAAGCGCCATATTTACCAACATTAGTTTTTGTGACCTTAATTAATTTTAGAATAGAGTCTTCGTTTTAACCCAGTAAAACGCTAATACTGTGGCATATTGTGTTTTAAGAACCGTTTAAACAATTGATATAAAATAACTTGAGATCGGCCCACGATTCTCCTAATTATTAACCTTTGCCTCAAAATCTGAATCTTAAAACATCAAAACCCGTATATTTATATGATTTTACGATAAACTCTAGGCTCATGCGAAAATTACTATTAATCAGTGTTTTATACTCAAGTCTACCTTGCCGGGCACAATTTAATTTTTACCGAACTGATAGTATTGTAGTAAAAAACGGGACCGACACACTTGATTATGCATGGGCCGGTGGAATGAACTTTTGTCAGTTTAATTCTATCGACATTGATCTGGATGGAAAAAAGGACTTGTTTGTTTTCGACCGTACATTCAATCAACCTTTGGTATTCATCAATAAAGGTGGTACCGGTCAAACAAAGTATAAATATTCTCCGCAATACGAACCTTATTTTCCTGTATTGACCAATTGGGTTTTGTTGCGCGATTATAACTGCGATGGAAAACAAGATATTTTTTCCTACTCACCGGGCGGCATGGCGGTTTACAAAAATATTTCCGATACCATTTTAAAATTCGTGAAGATCGAGTCTCTGTTACGAGGCATTCAATGCACAAGCAATATTAATATTTACGTGAGTTCGATCGATATCCCTTCCATTGAGGATATTGATTACGATGGCGACCTTGACATTTTAACTTTTGGGATATTCGGAACTTTTGTTGAATACCATAAAAACTACTCGGTTGAACTTGGTTATGGTTGCGATAGTTTGGAATTCACCATGAAAAACCAAAGTTGGGGACATTTTAAGGAGGATAACGATTCATGCATCATATCTCTTTTTCAAACACAACCCAATTGCGGTGGCGTTGGTACGGCCGAACTGGCTCCCTATGACCCCTACTACGAAGACGTTATAACCATCATTGATCCCGAAGATGAAACACACCGTAGCCTAACCCGACATTCAGGTTCAACCTTGCTTGCCATCGACATCAACGGCATAAATTCAAAAGATTTGATCCTTGCCGATATTGCCTGTCCCACAATGGAAATGTTAACCAATGGTGGTGCAGGACCAAATTTAGATTCAGACATGATACTTAAGGATGAAACTTTCCCCACCTATGATGTGCCCATCAACATTGACCTGATGCCTGCAGCTTTTTATGTTGATGTCAATAATGATAACAAACGTGACCTGATAGCAGCACCAAATTCGTATACCTTATCAAACAATACCGATGGAAACTGGTTGTATTTAAATACAAGTACC
>JAYUZA010000255.1:0-5966 GCA_043752145.1 Flavobacteriales bacterium | reverse complement strand
CGGCAATATTCATTTACTGGCAACACTGGCGCATGAAAAAGAAAAGGGAGACCTGTTTAACCGTAACGTTGCCACAACAAAGTATTTATTGATCAGTTATTTTCCGGCCGAGAATAAATTAAAGGAGTTTGAGATCACTCTGGATGGGAAATACATCACGGCTGTTACGGCAGGCATTAATCCCCTTGGTAATATTGCTATTGGTGGTTTTTACAGCAACTCCAATAATTTTGCGCTTGCAGGTACTTTTTATTTAGCTGTGTCGACCCAAACCAAAAAAGTAATATCACTCAATCAAAAACCCTTTGACAAACAGTTTTTGATGGAGTTCATGAGCGAAAGATCTGCGAATAAAGGTGAGGAATTAATCGATTTTTATTTTGATCATTTTATTTTGAACGATGATGGTTCCGCCATGCTGGTAGCCGAAGAGTATTTTAAGCAAACACATACTTATTTTGATCCGAACAACCAATTGTATTACGACAACAATACGTATAATTACAATTCAATTATTGTGGTGAAGGTCGATAGCAATGGAGAAATAGCGTGGACCAGAAAAGTAAGTAAAAGACAGATCTCAAGTACAGGCTATAACGAATTTTTCTCTTATGCGCTTGCAAAAGGATCAAATAACCTCTATATATTTTTTAACGATGCGCCTTCAAATCTTAAACGTCCTGAGGTCAATGATGAAAGTGTTTTTGCCCTTACGCAAATAAAATTCTCGGTTCCCGTAATAATTACCTTTGATACTGACGGCAATTCAACAAAAAAGCAATTTTATGATCCCGGAAAGGAGAAACTTATTTTATTACCGACTGTATGCCGTAAAATAAATGATGAATATTACATGGTCTGTCGCCAACGAAAAAATAAAATACAATTTGGAACATTTAAATTAAATTAACTATGAGCAGTGTATCAGAGATCAACATCAATGTATCGTTAGATGCAAATAAAGTACCCGAAAAATTAGAGTGGAGAGCCACGGATCTGAATATGGGACTTGAACCTGTGAAAGGAATGATGTTAAGCATGTGGGATCCCACGGCACAAAACACTTTACGCATCGACCTTTGGACAAAAGAAATGTCGGTTGATGAAATGAAATTATTTTTTCATCAAACGTTAGTGACTATGGCCGATACCTATGAACGTGCCACAGGCGATAATTTGCTGAGTGAGGATATGCGCGATTTTTGTTTCTATTTCGCTAAAAAAACCAATATTCTTAAAGAGGAAAAATAGTGTTTTACGTAAAAGCTCCTTTCAGGGCACTATATAAAATTTATTTCGGTCTTATGTTTTTTATAACATTGGCCGTGCAATTTCCCGTATATTATATTCTCACCCGTTCTGAAAAAACCACAGGACCCATATTTGCCATGCAACGTTATTTTTGGTCGCCCTTGCTTCAGGTTTTATTATTGGTTTGGGTACATAATAAGCGAAAGAATAAATTTCCAAAAAGCGGCCCTTTTATTGTGTGCCCTAATCACACTTCTTACCACGACATTATTTTTATGCATAGGGTAGTGCCGGGTAAATTTATTTTTATGGGCAAGGCCGAATTGAAAAAATGGCCTTTGATGAATGTGTTTTTCAAAAATGGAAAATTCAATATTTCGGTCAACCGTAAAAGTGCATTGGAAGCAACACGATCATTGCAACTGGCTAAGACTCGTTTAAAAGAAAATAAAAGCATCATCATATTTCCCGAAGGCACCATTCCTGATAATGCGCCCGTTTTAAACCGATTTAAAGCCGGTGCATTTAAACTGGCCATTGAAGCACAAGTGCCGATAGTTCCTGTAACATTTCTTGATCACTGGGTCCTTATGAGTGAGCCAACCAGTTTATTTGGTCCCTGCCGGCCGGGAATTTCGCGCGTAATTGTGCACGACCCTATTATAACGGTTGGTATGACTGAAAAAGATATTGTACCTTTACAAAACCGCGTTTTTGAGTTAATTGAAAACGATATGAAAAAATATGTTTATCCAAAATTGAAATAAGATGGGCAATAAGATCGAAATAAACAATGAACTGATCGATAAACTTTGTTTTTTGGCAAAGTTGGAATATGATGCAAAAGGAAAAGAAGAAATTAAAAAAGACCTTTCCCGTATTTTAGGCTTCATTGGAAAACTGGATGAATTGGAAACTTCCAATGTTGAACCCTTAATTTTCATGACCGAAGAAAAAAATGTGTTGCGTATTGATGAGAATAAAGAAACGGTAACAAAAACCGAAGCATTGAAAAACGCACCATCAAAAGATTCAGATTATTTTAAAGTTCCGAAGGTGTTATCTAAATAGTTAGCCTTTATGGCTATAAAATCCGGTACGCTGTGTAAGCCGCGGCTAAAAAAAATGAACGCAGCAAACTTTAATCTCTTTAAATTAATTTCTGGCGCACGTTAATCAGAATTTTATCTGCGTTAATCTGTGAAATCTGCGGCTAAAAAGAAAAGTGAGCAAAGCGAACGATCTATTTTTGCGTCTCTATGCCTCCGTGTGAAAATAAAAAAAAAGGAAATGAGTGAGCGAAATGCTCTGCATTCAACGAATCCTTAATAAAAAAAGAGTGATAGAGTTAAGCGAACTCTAATTAGAAAACAATCTCTTCCTTATTCCCATCATAAAAATGATACTCCAATAAATGATGTGTAGTATGTGCTTCAATATTGATCTTCATCTTGTATTTTTTATTCCATCCGCGTTTTTTCGAACTAAAAAATCCCTTGGTGAAATAAGCTTCTAAATACGGATGTACGGTAAGCGTGAATTTTTTCCCTTTATTATTATCGGCCAAATAGCGAATATTATTTTCAATCTCATCCGACAATAAAACCGAAGCTTCAATTTTTCCACTGCCTAAACATGACGGACAAGTTTCGGTCGTATCAATATCAGTAACGGGTTTAACACGTTGCCTTGTAATTTCAACTACACCAAATCGGCTGGGAGGTAAAATACTGTGTTTTGCACGGTCGGTTTTCATTTCACTCTTCAAAAATTCATACAACTTATTGTTGTTTTCCTTTTCGTGCATATCAATAAAGTCAACAGCAATAATCCCACCCATATCACGCAAACGAATTACGCGGGCAATATCAACAGCTGCTTCTAAATTTACTTCCAACGCATTTTCTTCCTGGCTTTTTTCATTGTTCTTACGGTTTCCGCTGTTCACGTCAATAACGTGCATAGCTTCGGTATGTTCAATAATCAAGTAACCACCGTTATGTAAGAACACTTGTTTGCCAAATGCCGATTTTATTTGCTTATAAATATTAAATCCTTCAAAAATATCGCCACCACCCTGATAAATTTTCAAGATTTTTTCTCTTCCGGGAGCTATACTGGTGATGTATTGTTTTAAGTCGTCATGAATTTGAGTTGAATCAACAAAAATGTTATTAAAATTCTCATTCAATAGGTCGCGCAACAAAGCACTGCGTTTATCAATTTCGCCCAATACACGTTTTGGCGGAGCTGAATTTTTAATGTTCTTGATACATTCATCCCACTTCAACATTAAGTCTTTGATATCACTCTCTAATTCGGCAACTTTTTTGTTTTCGGCAACGGTACGTATGATCACACCAAAGTTATGTGGACGTATAGAAGAAATAATTTGTCGCAAACGATCGCGCTCTTCTTTACTTTTTACTTTTTGTGAGATGGAAATTTTATTTGAGAACGGAACCAATACTAAATATCGTCCCGGAATTGTAATTTCGGCTGTTAAACGCGGACCTTTTGATGAAATAGGTTCTTTAGCAATTTGGATCAGTAAATTTTGTCCGCTTGAAAGTACCTGGGTAATTTTACCCTCCTTATCAATATCTTTTTCCAGTTTAAAAGTGGCTAAACGAGATGAGTCCTGTTTACCATCCTGAACGGTTTTTAAAAATTTGGTTAGGGAAGCAAATTGAGGGCCAAGATCTAAATAATGGAGAAAAGCGTCTTTTTCAAACCCTACATGTACGAACGCAGCATTAAGCCCGGGAACAATTTTTTTAACTTTTCCCAGATAGATGTCGCCAACGTTAAAACGGCTGTTATCCTTTTCGCGATGAAACTCAACGAGTTTTTTTTCTTGTAAGAGGGCTAATTCAACACCGTTCTCATTGCCTTTTATGATGAGGTCAATGTTCACTTTTTTAAATGTTCGTATAACAGCAATTGCGGTAACAGTTTACACTGCACCGCAAAGCCTTAATACTAATTAAAGATTAATTATTTTTTGCCCTTCTTGTGACGATTCTTACGTAGACGCTTCTTGCGCTTGTGCGTAGACATTTTATGTCTTTTTCTTTTCTTACCGCTTGGCATAATTCAGTTTTTTAATTTTGTTTATATAATGGTAGTGCGTTTATTCTTGTTTTAACGGACGCCAAAAGTAGTGAATCATTTGAATACTTCGACACTTCGTTCAAAATCAGTATGGCACTATCCTTTTTATTGCTCATTACCAAGGCATCGCTCCAGTTCAACAGGCAATATGCTTTGTTTTCTCCGGTCGATGCATCAGTGGCTTTAGAAAACCAGCCAGCAGCTTTAGCGTACTGCCCGGTGGTCATAGCCATGCTACCTAATTGAAAAGCCGCTTCATACCGTTTAGGGTATTGCTCGGTAATTTTTCTAAATAGCGCAATTCCCGCCATTGGGCTTTGACCGTTTTGCATGTAATTCAATGCAAGCTGCATCTTAGCCATATAAGGATCGGCTTTTAATGAGCGGTTTGCCGGTGCGGTTCTGCTTAAGGAAAGCAATAAGAATACTCCTGCAATGCCGCCAATAATCAGGATTAAAGGCGATTGCCGGATTCGTCTCATGCAGTTTTAACCTTAACTTTTGATTTTACGCTTTCGGTAAATTCTTTGGCAGGTTTAAATGCCGGAATGTTATGCGCTGGAATCTGAACTTCAGTGTTTGTAGAAATGTTACGGCCGATTTTCGCAGCACGCGTTCTTACTACAAAACTACCGAACCCTCTCAGGTAAATGTTGTTACCTTTTTCCATGTTTTCCTTAATAGCATTCATGAATGCTTCTACGGTAACTTGTACGGCAACTTTCTCAACTCCCGTTTTTTCTGAAATTTCGTTTACGATCTCTGCTTTGGTCATGTTATTTAATATTAGCTGGTTAACTTATTTGAACCACAAAAATAATATTAATTCATAACGAAGGAATTCTTTGTTCCTTTGTAATGCATTTTTTAGACAAGTTTTTGAAAACTGATTACCAATTAGATAAAATAGCCAAGCAATTGCTTGATTGGTACGCTGACCATAAACGGGATTTGCCGTGGCGAAACACACGAAATCCCTACAAAATATGGCTTTCGGAGATCATTTTGCAGCAAACCCGGGTCGATCAAGGCCTTGATTATTACCGCAAATTTGTAAAAAATTACCATACAGTTGACTCATTAGCAAACGATTCAATAAATAATGTACTCAAACTTTGGCAGGGTTTAGGATATTATTCAAGGGCTCGCAATCTGCATCACACAGCCCAGATTATTAAAAATGAACATAAATCGACTTTTCCGATAAAATTTGATGAATTGTTAAAATTGAAGGGGGTGGGGCAGTACACAGCAGCTGCCATTGCATCGATTGCTTTCAACGAAAGGGTGGCTGTTTTGGACGGAAACGTGTTTCGGGTCCTTTCAAGGTACTTTGGAATTTATACCCCAATTGATGCAAATCACGCTAAAAAAGAGTTTTTTGAATTGGCCAATAGTATTGTGCCAAAAAATAATTCGGGCGACTATAACCAAGCCGTTATGGAGTTGGGAGCCATGGTTTGTTCACCACGAAATCCTAAATGCGATGAATGTCCCATTGCTAAAAACTGTTATGCACGAATAAAAGGTGTACAACACGATTTGCCGGTAAAGGAGAAAAAAATAAAAGTGACTGAGCGATATTTTAATTATATATTGGT
>JAYUZA010000254.1:0-2251 GCA_043752145.1 Flavobacteriales bacterium | reverse complement strand
AGAAACTGCCGATGGCTTTAAATTAACAGCTGTTGATGAAGACGGACATGAATGTACTTCGTATTTAAACACCGAAAAAGAACCGGCTAAGAACGAAGACCCCGGTTTTGTCAATATTAAAAAGAATCTTTCAAAAACAGGTAATTCACCTTTTACTGTGGATGAAATAACAATTGAATTTTCAAAAAACTGGTTTTTACAAAATTCAAAAGTAAACGAAATCAGGCGTGTTGTATTGGAGCAATTGATTGATGTTCGTGTTAAAGAATATCATCGGGAAGAGGCTCAAATTAAGAGAACTGATCATCCGTATCCTGTTGCTCAATTAGATTTTACGTACAATGTTTCCAACAATCTTGCGCGTAATTTTTATAAGAGACACGGAGTAACTGAAATTGAAAAGGCATTTGAATTGCAATGGGATCCCGGCAAATCAAGGGTTATGACAACTAAGTATTGCGTGAAGTACGAATTAGGTAAATGTCCTAAATTTCAACGTGCCACAATGGGCGAGAAGGTGGTTGAACCACTTACATTGAAGCATGGTGAGAATGAATACAAATTAAAGTTCAATTGTAAACCATGCGAGATGGAAATTTGGGAAAAGGATGCCGAACTTGATTTTTCGGAAGAAGATTAATTCCAAAAAAATTTTCTAAAATTTTACGCCAATAACGCACACATCGTCTAACTGCTCAAAATCACCTTTCCATTCATTGAACACATGGTCCATTTCGTTGTATTGTTCATTTATACTTTTGTCACATATCATTCCAAGCAATTTTTCGAAATTGGATGATTTGAATTTTTTTCCTTTTCCGCCACCAAACTGATCGGCATATCCATCCGATGTCAAATACACAAAATCATTTTTTTCAAGTACCATTTCCCGGGTAGTGAACGAAAGTTTTTCACCCACATGAATCCCAATAGGTTGTTTATTGCCCTTTAGTTCACTTAATTCACCGTTACGTAAAATATACGCGCCTAAATTCGCTCCGGCATATTG
This sequence comes from Flavobacteriales bacterium, assembly GCA_043752145.1. Lineage (GTDB taxonomy): Bacteria > Bacteroidota > Bacteroidia > Flavobacteriales_D > UBA2798 > DASPJQ01. The sequence goes on along the minus strand of JAYUZA010000254.1, from coordinate 1,242 downwards.
CAGTTTATTATTTTTCACATCGTATGAACATAAACTAATATCCATACCATCGCGGCTCTCACCATCGGCACCGGTTTGTTTCAGGGCTAACATAACCCTGTCACGCAAATGGTTCAGGATCTCTGATGGCTCGGTGCGTTTTTCTTCATTTACGATTTGGTTCAATAAACCTGAGCCCAACATACTCATGAAGCCACCGGGCACTCCATGTCCCGTGCAATCAACCACGGCCCACAAAACACAATTACCCTGACGTGAATACCAGTAAAAATCACCACTAACGATATCTTTTGGTTTGAAATAAATAAAATGTTGCGGAAGATTTTTCCGTATCATTTCAGGATCGGGTAAAATGGATTGCTGAATGCGTTGTGCGTAATGAATTGAATCGGTAAGTTCTTTGTTCTTTACTTCAATTACATCGCGTTGATGTTCTATTTCTTGCGCTTTTGCAACCACCTCGGCTGTGCGTTCGGCAATTTTTTGTTCCAGTATTTCTTGTTTTTTACGCAATACACGCTCACGAATGCGCACATATGAATAAAAGCAGCCTAAGGCAATAAGGGCAAGTATGGTATAAAACCACCAGGTACGCCAAAACGGTGGCCGGATCCTAAATGGAATTCGCAATATTTTGCTTTCGGCTTTGTAAACATTGCTAAGTTTAACTTCAAGCACATATTTTCCATACGCTAAATTGGGATAACGAATAATATTGGAAGCCTCGTTATCGATCCACGTAGTATCCAATCCAATTAAACGGTATTGGAACTTGTGTGGCGAAGGCGAATACAACATATCGGTATGAAACTCAAAATTCAAAAAGTTCTGATCATATGTTAATTCAAAATTTCCTTTAGAGAATTCATTTACTTCCTCAGCCGAACTGGTGTCGTCATGAATGGTCATTCCTGAAAGGAATACTTCGGGCTCTCTTCTGGGAATAGCAATGCGTGTTGGATCTATCGTTAATAAACCTTTTATGGTTACAAAATACAATCTTCCGCGCGCATCCATTTCGGGTTGCCATGGTAAAAATAAACCGGGATTCATTCCCAACTCACGTCCAAGTTTAAAACTTTCGCCTGTTGACGGTTCGTATCGTATCAGGTCTTTTGATAAAGCTATCCAGTAAATTCCTTTTTTGTCGATCAACATACACGCAACCGCTTCACGGTATTTAAGACCAAACTTCTCGTTCATGTATTCTGATCTTCCTGTTTTTTCGTTAAACGAATAAAT
>JAYUZA010000253.1:0-2254 GCA_043752145.1 Flavobacteriales bacterium | reverse complement strand
AACAACCGTAAATAAAATAGTAGAAAAAGGCGATCGTTTCGGCTATGATTATGTTATCAATATAAATAAGATCGAAGCCTTTGGTCAAATTGAATACGCGTATAAAAAATTTGATTTTTATGGTGGTTTAACGCTTGGCAATACCACAACATGGAGAACAGGAAAATTTAAAAACGGACGATTCCCTGATAATTCCGAAGGAGATTCTGAAAAAGCAAGTTTTTTTACTTATGGAGTAAAAGGTGGTGTGAATTATAAAATAACAGGTCGCCATGCTTTAACATTTAATGCCGCTTATGTAACGCGTCCACCTGATTCACGCTCATTATTTGTAACACCTCGTGCAAACAATAATTTGGTTACGGGTTACACGAACGAAAATGTTTTGGCGGGTGATGTTAATTATATTGTAAAATATCCACGTTTAAAAGCGCGTGTTACAGGATTCTATACGTCTATTACAAATCAAATTTGGAGCCGCAGTTATTATCATGATGAATATCGTAACAACGTAAATTATGTTTTAACAGGCGTTGATCATTTAATGGCTGGTGGTGAATTGGGAATTGAGGCAACTATTATTCCTCAGTTAATTTTTCAGGGAGCGTTTTCACACGGATCTTATATATGGAACTCGCGTCCGACCGCAACCATTACGCGTGATAATTCGGCCGAAATATTGGATCAGGGTCGTGTTACTTACATGCAAAACTACCATATCGGCAATATGCCCGAAACGGCAGGTTCGGCAGGATTAAAATTCAACGGAAAAAAATTCTGGTTCGCGGGATTCAATTTTAATTATTTCGCCAATTTTTATGTTGAACCAAATCCTGATCGCAGAACTGAAGAGGCTGTTGCTGTTTTTGTAACCGATGATCCCCAATGGAATGAAATGCTTACACAGGAAAAGTTACCGAACCAATACACTATTGATGTTTTTGCCGGTAAATCATGGAAAATTAAGAACAAATACTATTTGAACGTGAATGCCAACGTTGCCAATATTTTAAATAATCAGAATTTGATCAACAGCGGTGCCGAGCAATTGCGTTATTCGACCGTGAGCCCGAACAAATTCGCCAATAAATATTCTTACCAAATGGGTATAAATTACTTTTTATTAATAAGCTTTAGATTTTAATCATGTATACTATGAAAAACAAACTAACACTCATCGCTTTAGCATTAACCGTTGGTCTTGCATCGTGCAAAAAAGAATTTGATGAACCACCTTTAAATACAATTCCAAGCGGAAATGTAATTTCAATGGATTCGTTAATTAACACGTACCAGGGTGCCGATGTTAAATTCACCACCGACATGAATGTGTATGGTGTTGTAACAGCCGATGAAGTTGATGGAAATTTATACAAAAATATTTTCGTGCAAAGCGGAAGCTCGGCCATCAATTTACGGTTACTTAATTCAGGTGGGGTTTATATTGGCGATTCAATTCGCATTTACCTAAAAGGCACAACACTTACCAAGTACAATGGAATGTTACAGTTGGATTCGGTTGACGTTGATAAGAACATCATTAAACAAGCGACCAATGTAGTGGTAACACCAACAGTGGTAAATGTTACCGATTTAAATGCATCAATGCAGTCGCGTTTAATTCGCTTGAACAATGTTGAATTCGATGCACTGCAATTATCTAATACCTGGGCCGATGCTGTCAATCAAACATCAGAGGACAGAACCTTGACCGATTGTTCAGGCAATACTGTTATTGTTCGTACCAGCGGATATTCAACCTATGCAGGTTTACAAATTGCCCAAGGCAATGGAACTCTCGTGGCCATCGTAGGGGTTTATGGAAGCACTATTCAACTTTACTTAAGAACATTGGGTGAAGTGGTAATGACCGGCAGCCGTTGTTCAGGAATGCCTCCAATTATGTTTAAAGATTTTGAAGACAATAGCCCTACTTCTGGCGGATGGACAAACCAAAACGTTTCGGGAACCATTAATTGGGCAACCAATGGCGTAGGCGCAACATTTGGCAATTATTATGGTCAGTGTTCAAATTATATTACAGGAACAAATTACGCGTGCGAAACATGGTATATTTCTCCATCCATGGATTTAAGTGCAACTACGAATCCTGTTTTCTCATTCTGGAACGCATATAATTATACAGGAACGGCTATACAGGTTTATGTTTCTACCGATTACGTTTCGGGATTACCGGGTACGGGCACATGGACCTTGCTTACCCCGGTTTTATCGGGTGGCAGCTGGACCTGGG
>JAYUZA010000252.1:0-5982 GCA_043752145.1 Flavobacteriales bacterium | reverse complement strand
GGCAAATATTTTCGTTACCAGCAAAGACTCCATCAAAAATGCCATTGTACATATACAGGACGATATGGTTAAACAAACCGATCACTTTAAGGAAATTGGTAAGTTTTTAGAAGCAAAACGTTTGGAAGAACGGGTGCAATATGACATGGAAATGATGCGCGAATTGGGATATTGCAGTGGAATAGAAAATTACTCACGCTATTTTGACGGACGCGTTCAGGGAAGCAGACCCTTTTGCCTGATGGATTATTTTCCTGATGATTTTTTAATGGTTATTGATGAAAGTCACGTATCGGTACCGCAAATAAAAGCCATGTATGGCGGTGACAGATCGCGAAAAATAAATTTGGTGGATTACGGTTTCAGATTACCGGCCGCGTTAGATAATCGCCCTCTCAAATTTGAAGAATTTTATTCGATATTAAAACAGGTTATTTATGTTAGCGCTACTCCTGCCGATTTTGAATTGCAGGAAAGTGAAGGTGTGATTGTTGAACAAGTTATTCGTCCAACCGGATTGTTGGATCCCGTAATACAAGTTAGACCAACCGCAAATCAAATTGATGATCTGTTGGAAGAAATTCATGCAACCATTGAAAGAGGTTCGCGTATTTTGGTTACAACATTAACCAAACGAATGGCCGAAGAACTTACAAAATACTTTGAAAAATTAAATATTCGCTGCGCATATATCCATTCAGATGTTGACACACTTGAGCGGGTTGATATTTTAAAGAATTTGCGTCAGGGATTATTTGATGTTTTAGTTGGTGTAAATTTATTGCGCGAAGGACTTGATCTTCCTGAAGTGGAACTGGTAGCCATTATGGATGCGGATAAAGAAGGATTTTTACGAAGCGCACGATCACTTACCCAAACGGTAGGAAGGGCTGCACGTAATTTAAATGGCCGTGTAATTATGTACGCAGATAAGATCACCGACTCAATGAAAAACTGCATTGATGAAACCGACCGAAGAAGAGCCAGACAGGCGGAATATAATGCAGCCAATAATATTGTACCAAAACAAATTACCAAGAACAGCGATAATATTTTAGCAAGAGCAAAAGCGGTGGACGATAGTGGTAAATTAGTTCAGTACGAACAAAAAGTAACCATGGGCATTGCTGCCGATCCTGTTTTAAGTTATATGACAAAAGAACAAATTGAGCAAAATATTAAATTGCTGGAGAAAGCGATGAAAGCAGAGGCGAAATCAGAGAACTTTATGGAAGCCGCACGATTAAGGGATCAGCTTTACACAATGCAAACTTTACTGAAAGAAAAGTAATTATTATTTTAGACACTTTTGAATAAACTACATTATGAGAACGATATTATTTTCAATTACCTGCTTAGCCTTAGTAACAGGATTTTTTGGTTGTAATCATGGCGCATCGATCATGGTAGATGGAAAAAAGATGAAGGTAAAAGATCTTATGCAGATCAAAACAGATTCTAAGTATGTTCAACCCATAAGCAATGCCGCTTTTACAGTTGAGGATTGGAGTATTGAAGGTGATGTTGCTAAAGTCGCCATTAGTTATTCGGGAGGATGCGGCACACATACCTTTAAAGCATTTTTTACAGGAAACTACATGAAGAGTATGCCACCAAAAGCAAGTATTTTTATTCAGCACGATAATGGTGGTGATAAATGCCGCATGCTTATTATGGATACCCTTTACGTTTATTTACAACCTGTACGATACGAAAAAGAAAAAGCAGGTTCAGTTATCATTGGTTTTAACAATACTGAAAAAACGGTTGAATACTCATACAAGGGGATTGAATAAAAAGGGGAAATCACAAATCTGAAATCAGAGATCAGAAAATCTAAAAAATATTCGTTTCTTCATTTTTCTGATTTCCTCTTTCTGCTTTCTGATTTGAATCGTTTTTTTCTTTATACATTAAATCGGAAATGCATCACATCACCATCGTTCACTACATATTCTTTTCCTTCAATGGATAATTTTCCATTATCGCGGCAAGCACTTTCAGAACCAAAGTGAATGTAATCGTTATACTTAATTACTTCGGCCTTGATAAATCCTTTTTCAAAATCGGTGTGAATTACACTGGCAGCTTTTGGCGCGGTCATTCCCTTTTCAATGGTCCATGCACGAACTTCTTTAACACCCGCAGTAAAATACGTTTGCAAATTCAATAATTTATACGCTGATTTAATTAATTTATTTACTCCCGGTTCGGTCAAACCAATTTCCTGCAGGAACATTTGACGTTCGTCATATGTTTCAAGCGCGGCAATTTCGGCTTCCATGGCAGCAGTAATAATTACCATTTCGGCATTCTCACCTTTTATGGTTTCGGCTACGGTTTTTGTATAATTATTTCCCTCTTTTGCAGATGCCTCATCCACGTTACATACATACATCACAGGTTTGGAAGTCAACAAATGCAGATCGTGAATTAAATGCTGATCGTCTTTACTCAATTCAAATCCGCGTGCATTCAATCCTTTTTCCAAATGTGTTTTAAGGCTCAACATAATTTCCAGTTTCTTCTTTGCGTCTTTGTCACCACCTGTCTTCGCCATTTTCTCGACCTTGCCTAAACTTTTTGTAATACTATCAAGATCCTTCAATTGTAATTCGGTGTCAATAATTTCTTTGTCCCTTACCGGATTTACACTTCCGTCAACATGCACAACATTTGGATCATCAAAACAACGCAATACATGAAGAATTGCATCGGTTTCGCGAATGTTAGCCAGGAACTGGTTTCCCAATCCTTCGCCATTGCTTGCTCCTTTTACAAGTCCGGCAATATCCACAATTTCAACAATTGCAGGTTGCACCTTTTCAGGTTTTACCAATTCTTCGAGTTTCAATAAACGTTCATCAGGAACATTGGTAACACCTAAATTTGGTTCAATGGTACAAAACGGAAAATTTGCCGCTTGTGCTTTTGAACTTGATAAACAATTAAACAAGGTAGATTTTCCAACATTTGGCAAGCCTACAATTCCACATTTTAAACCCATACAATAATTTGTTAAGGGCGCAAAATTAGTGTATTTTGGAGAATAAAAAACCCCTTATAGTGAGGGGTTTAGTTTAATTTACACGATTTATCCTATCTCCCTCGTCTCCTTGGCTTAGGCTCCGGTTCTTTCGTGGCCAAAGCCGTCACCAATTGCGTATACAAACCACAGGTTCCCGAACAGGCTATTTTTAATTCACTAAGTTTATTATATGCTTCGGTCGACTTGTTTCCTGCCTCGGTAAGTTTAGCCTTATATATCACCAGGTCCTTTTTAGCAGTCTCAATATCTATTTCACCTTTCAATACTTTATCTTTCCATTCGCCAAAAGCGTTCGTTTCTTTATCCCAGTTTAGTTTAAATTTTTCAAGTTCCTGAAGAATTGCCGTACAAGAACCACTTTGTTTTTCGCAAATCGACTTGATCGAATCAAGTTTAACCTTATCATCGGACCCTATTCTTTCAACTAACGTATCGGGCACTTTCATTTCGGCCTGCATATTGGTGCAATTGGTATTTGCAGCTTTTACCGAATCCATGATCCCCGAAAAACTTGTTCCTGTATTGGTCCATGCTGTTTCAAATTCATTAATTTCTCTGGTGAATTCTTCAGAAACACCGCCCCCTCCGCATGAAGCCAATAAGAATGCTAAACATATTGAACCGATAAAAAATAGATTGGTTTTTTTGCTCATGGTCCTTTTTAGCGTTTTGGCGGAATTCGCGAATACTATGTATTTCATGGTGACTTCTTTTAGGTTAATTGGTACGTTGAAATATTGTCAGCATGCGCTTAAAATATTATCGAATTAAATATACCCAATCAACATCCGATGCATCTGCCAAAATCAAAATTAAATTAAAAGCAAATAGTTAATAGCTTTAAGGGTTGCATAAAAGTGAATAAATCCAGGCGAAAGTAAATTTTGATTTGATGAAGAGGAGGGTTTAAGCAGATTAAAATGGAAATCCGCGATTCCTGTTCGCCTAAAATTCCACTTAGGGCTAGGCCTTAAAACCTTGTTTTTTGTTTAAAAAGCAGATTTAACAGAGAATTATTGAAAATTAAACCTGATTTAACTATTTTGTGCTGTTTTATGAAAATCGTATTTACAAACAATTGACTGGTAATTCATTACCGTATCCAAAGGGCTTTACTTCTTAAATAATGATCCTTAATCTTAACGAATGGAATTAGGTTTTAACTACCGATTATCTAGTCAAAACAACATCTTGTACCAAAGTGTTTTCAAACGACTTTTTTTTGGCTATTTTTGATGAAAATTTAAACTATGAGAAAATCTATACTTACTGTTACATGTCTACTTAGTGTTTACATCCTGCAAGCACAAACAAATTTAAGTTTTGAGTCATGGACAACAGATGACCCGGATGATTGGACAACCTCGAACCAGATATCGGCCATTGGTGGCCCTATAACGGTTGTAAAGGAAACCGTTTCTCCTGGTACAGGTGCTATTTCAGCATATTTAACCGTTGAGCCTTGTCCAATCTGTAGTTTTGCAAGTTTACCCGATCCTTTTCCCGGATTAATGATCCAACAAACTGCATCAACTGCAAGACCCGCAAACCTTTCATTTAAATGGAGAGGAACTGTGGCAACAGGTGATACTTCACTTATTGGTGGAGCCGTAACCCTTGTCGGTGCACAAGTAGGTGATGCTTATTTTCAAATTATGCCGGGAACAAATCAGGCAACATGGGTTGTTCAAAATATCCCATTTACCTATTATAATTCTGATATTCCTGATACACTAACCCTGGGAGCGTTATGCGATCAGTATTTTTTATTTGGCGGCACAGGTACGACCAGTACTTCGACCGAGATATACGTTGATGACTTTATTTTAAGCGGATCGATCGGCTACCAGATGTTGGAAACCAATAACAACCTGATCTTTGCATTTCCTAATCCTTCGTCAACAGAAGTGAATTTTAATTTATTGGGAACCGATGCAAATATGCTTGAAGTGATCGACATCACAGGTAAATTGGTTTATACTGAGAACAATATCAAAATGAAACAAAAATTAAACGTTGAAGGATATGAAAATGGTTCTTACTTAGTTCGTTTTTATAACGCTAAAAAAGAATACATCGGTACCGTACGCTTTAATGTAGTTCGATAACATCTTTAAAAATTAAATAAAATGAAAAAAATTATCCTTACCTCTTTATCACTTTTCGCTTTAAATGCAGCGAATGCCCAGTTAACCAATCTTGGTTTTGAAACATGGTCAAGCGGAAGTCCTTCGGGATGGACAACGGCCAACGCAATTGCAGGTGGTTCGTTTGCGCAAATTACAAGCGGAGCTCCTGAAGGTTTAAGTGCGGGTGCTGCAACGGTTGTAGCCTGTCCGATCTGTCCCACTTTTAGTTTTCCAAATCCTTTTCCCGGTGGTGCCATTCAACAAATGCCATACGTAGCAAAACCAACGACCCTAACATTTAAATGGAAAGGTGATGTTATGACAGGAGACACGTCTCTTATGGGAGTATATTTATCATTAGCCGCAGTTCCTGTAGGCGATGCGCTTTTTTATGTAATGCCCGGCACCAGTCAGCCAACATGGTTAACCCAAATCGTAACATTTACTTATTACAGTGGTAGCACACCTGACTCGGCAATGGTTGGAGCACTTTCTGACGCATGGGTATTAAAACTATTGGTTACAGGTTCAGCGACCGGAACTTCAGTTCTTGGAACTCATTTAGATGTTGATGATGTTGTATTATCAGGTGGAACAGTAGGTTTTGACATGCTTGAAACTACCAATAGTTTGATCATGGCGTATCCAAATCCTGCCAATACCGTTATCAATTTTAATTTATTGGGAACCGATGCTACCATGATGGAGATCATTGATGTTTCGGGTAAAACGATCTATACCGAAAGCAATATTCTTTCTAAACACATTTTGAATATTGAGAATTACAGCAACGGATCATACATT
>JAYUZA010000251.1:0-2256 GCA_043752145.1 Flavobacteriales bacterium | reverse complement strand
AAATTGTTCTACATACAACAAGCCGGCATTGTTCTTTAAAATTATAGGGAGGTAATTATGAAAAACAATTTACTTATTGCAACAGGCATAATGCTTTTGCTTAGCGGTTGCTATTGCCAAAAATACACCCGCGGCTATTCAAGCGTACGCTTTCTAAAGGCATCGCAACCAAAATTACTGTGTTACGATCCACCGGGCATGCGCAACGGCAAAACAGTGGTTGCTACTATTTATACAGGCGACAATGCATTTGTTCGTAAACAAGCATACAGTCAAAACACCAATGCTACTGAAATAAATTTTTCAAGCAGTGGTTTAATTGGTTTGCGTGCCGAACAATTTTATAAACTGGGCCCATTTCCGGGTCCGCTTTTAGGAATCGGGATAGACTATTCGCGCAACGCGTTTGAAACAAACTATACAATTCCCGTAAATAAATTTACCATTGAACAAAAACTAAGCACAAAACAACAACGCGTAAACCTCAGTTTTAATTTTGTTACATTTATTCGTGAGCGTGCAATGGCTTATATAGTAATGCAGCCCGGTTGTGAGTTCTCCAAACAAAGCATCCTCACACAAAACCATTTGTCAACTAAATACAATACCACAACATTCAATTGGCGCCTTGGTTACGGCTTTCAATATTATTTTCGTCCGCTTATAGCCATTAACCTCGAAGCGGGTTATGGTGCAGGTGCATATATACGAGCAGGCATAAGTTGTTGGGTGTTTTAATTATATATAAAACTTATTCGTTTTACTCTTTAGTGGATCTGAGCCTTTACCTTAAATTTATTGTTTTGCTCTCCCGTTATATATATTGGCGAAACAAATAAAGGATGTAAAACAAAGTTTTCAAAAAGATCATTATTGACATCCAGCTCCACATTTATTTGATAGATTTCACCGGGTATAGTATAATCACCATCAAAAATTACAGGAAGTAAGGCATTTCTTCCTGCATTAACACCAATATTAAAATCTTTTCCAACACCATAACTCACAGTAACCGGAGATGATACACCCGCAGAGGAAATGATCGAATAGCGACAAGTAAAATCGTTGACATGAGAATTCCCCAGATTTCGAACCGGAATAAAAAATTTTGTTCGTATAACGCTTGCAGCAGGATCAACTAATTTTGATTTGGCAATTGTGCCAAATCCAGTTTGACCGGCCAGATCCACACAAAACAATTCGAATGCCGAATTAATCGAATCAATGTTATCTTTCTCGTTGGATTCACTGATCTTTCTCCTCGGATCAACACGCCACTCGATTCCGTTAAATTTGTATTGAAGATCATATGGATTTCCCGCTGCATCCCTAAAACCAAAAAGATCTACCTCTACATCAACGCGTTTTTCTGAACCTGCCGCAAGACCGGTTACTTTTACGGTTTTTAACACCTGCGAAGGGCCGGGGAAAAGTCCGGATGAGCCAAGCAAATCTTTTGACAGCGTTGAAAGCCGAACCTCAAATGTGTTTGTTACATCCACAGTTCCCGTATTTTTTACAATCACACTTGCTTTGATAAGCGAAGAATGTGGAAATGCATATGGCGGATCAACCAAATCTGCAATACCTGCAAAACTTATAACAAGGTTCGGTTTTGGCGTTACGGGCGGTTCAGGCAAAACAGTAATGGTACCAATCACCGCCACGTTATTATCCTCATTAATTTCAGTTATGCTATTACTCGGGTCAACCGTTGCCGAAATCGTGTACTCGCCCGGGCTTAGCGTCATTCCAATACTTTTATCAAGTCTTGCCGAAACTGCGTTTGACGCAAGCGATGTTCCTGCCGGAAAAAATTTATTTACCGTTGCCAGCTTAATGGGTGCTGCCAATCCATCGCCACCAACCAAGGCAGCCGTATATTCTACCTTAAGTGTAAACGGGCCTTTTATTTCGGCACCCTTATTTTCAATTTTACAACCAAGTTTAAATGTCTCTGTCTTTTTTACTGGATTCGGATCCAATGCAACACTACCCAAACCGGTTTTGGGTTTAAAATCAGGTTTGTTCTCTATTACTTTAAATGACTCGGTATCGAAAGATGTATTGTTGCCTTCATTTCCTTCAGGCACCAGGTTTGAAGGATCAACGATCACAACAAATTGGTGATCTTTTCCCAACTCTACCATAGGTTCGATCAACGTAAAACTTCCCGATAAAACATAACTCGGTTCATCAATAATTGTTATCGGATCAAATATGCCTGTAAATACCAAATTGCTTGCATTGGGTTGG
>JAYUZA010000250.1:0-14377 GCA_043752145.1 Flavobacteriales bacterium | reverse complement strand
GAGTTTACAAAGAAACAAGTCAAAAAAAAATACTTGAAAAAGACAGCACTAAAATAAATAGCTTTAGAAATTCAGACTACAAAACATGGTTTAGGAAAATAGTAGAAAATGGTTTTAAGCAAGAAAAATTTTATAACGTGGAAATAATTGAAGACGGGGCAGTTGCTTCCGTAACATTCGATTATAGTTTTTGGCTAAATAACGAAAAAAAGAATTGGGGAAAAGAGTTTTGGCACATGATAAAAGTTAATGAAGATTGGAAAATAGTCAGTGTCATTTTTTCAATGGATTTGGAAGCTTTTGAAAAAGAACCTGAAACAACCTTTAATAACCCGAAAGATAGGATTCGAAATATGGTAAATGAATTGATGCAAATATCAAACTTACCAGGGCTTTCAATTGCAATATGTCAAAAAGGGGAACTGGTTTATGCTGATGGATTTGGCTATGCCGATGTTGAGAATAAAATTCCCGTTACAACCAAAACACAATTCCGAACTGCATCTGTTGCTAAAGTTATTACATCAACCGCAGTTGCTAAACTTACGCAAGAAGGGAAATTAGATTTATTAAAACCAATTAATAAATACTTACCATACTTACCTTATAAAAACCATTCCATAACAAGCATGCAATTAGCGGGTCATATTGGGGGCATAACCCCGGACGATGATAAAAATGACAATCTATTTTACTCAAATGTAAAGGATGCATTAACTGTTTTTTCAAATAAGCCATTAATTTCAGAACCCGGATTAGAATATAATTATTCAACGCCTGGTTTCACACTACTTTCAGCAGTGATTGAGAAAACATCCGGAATGAATTATTTCGACTATCTAAAGAAAGAGGTTCTGATTCCGTTAAGAATGAATCATACTGATTTAGATTTCAGATTGCACAAGCCTAATCCTAATTTAGCTAAGCTTTATAACATAAAAGACAAACAAATTACCGAAGTAATAGACCCGGAAGACGTTAGTTATAAATGGGCTGGTGGAGGATTAATTAGCACTCCAACAGACCTTATTAATTTAACCTATGCCTATTCAAACGGATTTATAAAATCGGAAATGGTTAAAAAAATGTTTACAAGCCAAGAATTAAAATCGGGCAAAAAAACACAAGTAGGTATTGGTTGGAGAATTAGTACAAACATGGATGGGCGGCAAGTTTATGAACACGCTGGTGGAATGGAAGGAGCAAGAACTGTGCTCTGCTATTTCCCAGACGATGAACTTGCAATTTCAATTATGACTAATGCCCGGTGGACAAGTTCAATTGAAGAAACTGCTCATATGCTGGCTCGTACATTTATGGTGAATAAAACGCAAAACAAGCTACCTCAAGGGGAATTTAAGATTACTGCAACTTTGAAATCGGGCGAAAGTGAGGATGTAATTTTAAAAGGGAAACTAATTTCAAAAGATGACATTGCACGAATAATTTTAGACGATGGAAAAAAGTACTCTATCATCCATTGTGATGATAATACTTACGGACTAATTACCACACAAGGAATTTATTATTTGACAATTAATATAAAAGAAAATTCTTTTAGTGGCGAAGCAATTATGTACGGCACACAACTTACAGAGAGCCCAATCAACGAATTGCCTTTTTTTAAGTTTACATGTGAGTATTAATTGACAAAAATACGGTAAATAATATCGAGTCTATGAAACCGGAACCACTACCAAGGTATTGCAAAAAAAGTGGCTGACGGGATAAGTTGACTTTGTAACTCTATGAGGGATTTGTACTAAAATCATGCCGATGTTTTTCAAATCCCCAGTCTTCGTCAAAATCCAAACCGCTACCGGAAAGTTTTATGCCTACAAAAAGTAAAAAAGTAAAGTCTTTGTTATCACTTCCATTTCGGTTATTTTTTCTTTCGTCCACTTAAGTTGCTTAAGGATCGAATCACTTGAAAAATTTTCCATTCATCTTCGTTCCCTTGCTTCCCGTTATCGAATAAATATAAACCCCACTATCAAATCCTGCAAACGGAATTAAATTTCCTGAAATAGTTTGTGTCAATAACGATTTTCCACTAATGTCGTAAATCGAAATTGTCATTGGTGTATTCAGGTCTGTTCCCTTCACATAAAGTGCTTCATTGTTAAAGAATACTTGAATGTCTTCCTCACCGTTGGTTGGAATCCCCATTGCACCACAGCTCGCCACATGATTATAAAGTGTTGTTTCGTTTTGTGTGCCTATCAATGTAATTTTTCTATCAGGACAAATTGCATAAATCATTGGGTAAAAAATTACATCGTACTCGGCTAAAATAGCGGTGCGTTCGGCTCCTTCGGGATTGATGATCGGATACGGAGTTCCCGTTACCCAATCACCTTGGGTAATACCGCTAACACCTGTTAATTCATTTGTGCCATTGGGTGTATCATATTCAATTGCCAATACCATTATGTCCTGTGAAATTGAACCTGAAGGACCGTGGTTATTATACAAGTCCTTTAGTGCATACGTATTGTGATACGCCCAGCAACTCGGACAATGGCAAGCAAAAAAATCGAGGTAAACGGTTTTGCCGGCATCCAGGTACGAATATAAATTTTGGTCGCTTCCGTTAATATCGGTCAAGCTAAAATCGGGCGCTATACTTCCATCAGCCAATTGAGCCTTTGCAAATTGGGTGGAAAACAAAAGTGCTGTTGCAAGGATTAAATTCTTCATAATTTATATATACGTACAGAAAGGAAACTTAGATTTAAGGAAACCTTTAAAAATTCACATGTATAAAACCTGTATGTGGTTTGCCATCGGGGGTAATAATTACATAATAATAAACACCTTCTGATTTTACGCTCCAATCGTTGGCGTAATTAAGGGTTTCGAACAATAAATTGCCCCAACGGTTGTAAATGGTTATGGCCGACTCGTTGGGTAAACCAACAATGAAAAAATTATCGTTTAACCCATCCCCGTTAGGCGTAATGATGTTTGGTATGATCAATGTAAAATCGATCACGACCGAATCGGTGGCCGAACATCCAAATGCATTGGTAACTGTTACCGTATACGTAACGCTATTGCTAATGGTAGCAATGGGATTTGGACAAGTATCACAACTCAAACCGGTGGAAGGCGACCAATAGAAAGGGCCATCACCTACAGCGTTTAATTGCAGATCAAGAGGTTCTCCGTCTCCTAAAATAATAGTGGTATCACCAAAAGCAAATACCAAAGCCTGAGGGTTTACACAAACCTCAACAGTATCTCCGTCAACGCAGGGACCGTTAGTATACGTAACATAATAAGTGCTTAGTGTATCGGGCGAAACCACAATGCTTGATCCCATTTGACCCGTACTCCACGCATATGAGGGTGCGCCTGATGCTGTTAAAATAGCGCTGCTTCCTGAGCAAACACATACATCGGGCGATGCGGCTAAATTTGCAGCTCCCAGCGAAGTGATCAATACACTGTCGTAATCGGGACAATTATTGTCGTTCTCAACATACAAACTAACGTAACCTGAAGATGGGGGTAAAAATGTTATGCTTGATAACGTATCGTTAATTGCTGTTGACCATTGGTAACTAAACGGACCAACACCTCCTCCAATAACCGAACTAATGGTAACAGAATCTCCCGAACAAACGGTATCGGTGCTTGCGGTTAAATTTAACGAGAGTACTCCCAATGCTCCAACGCTGAAATTTAATGTTTTTATTGTTGTATCGCATGGCGTTCTCACAGTAAGCGTTGCCGTATAGGTACCGGCTGCATTGTAGGTGACGAATTGATTTTGTTGTGTAGAGCTTGTGGGTGTACCACCGGGAAAAGACCATTGATACATGATCGTACTATTATCGCATGAAATACCCGATGCGCTAAACAATGTTGGAAATCCTACACAAATAGTGTCCTGCACATCAAAATCGGCATCACTTAATGTATCGCCACAACCTATGCTGCATAATTTTGCCAATGCAATATCATAATATCCGCTGAAAGTTGTTTGATAAGCTCCCGGTGTTACAGGAAAATTTCCTTCGGTATACAATGCAACATGAATAAATTTATTTGCAAAATCAATACAGGCCCCCGGAATGTCATTGGCGTCTGAAAGATCACCACCCAAATAAGTTGTACATATAGGTGTGCAATCCATATCGAACTTCGCGATAAAAATATCCTGGCTTCCGCCAAATACTTTTTGAAATCCGCATGTGAGTATTGGCAGATCGGCAAAAGAAAAATCGGCTCTCCAATATGCATTCAAATAAATATTATTATCATCATCAATGGTAACGCCACCACTGTATTCCCAATGCGCATTTCCATAATACGTTGCCCAGTCAATGCTGTTATCGGGATTAAAGCGCATCATGAAACAATCCTGCATTCCGCCACCGTAAAGCGGTTGTAAGGCACCGACCGTTACAGGAAAATCAACCGACTTTACATGACCTGCAATAACTGCACAACCTAAATTATCAAAATTGATCGATTGTGGAAGATCCAAATCACCACCACCCATCATGGTTGAATAAACCAGTGTGCCGGCAAGTGTAAATTTTGCATAAAACCCATCGGCAAGCGTTCCGCCCAATGTTGCGTCATACGCATCGGCAGTAACAGGAAAATTTGGGCTTCGTGTATTACCTGTAATGCCAATAAAGCCCGCAGTAAAATCAATATCAATAGCTATTTCATCAATGCTTCCCCCTAAAAAAGTAGAATATAAAAGTGTTCCTGTTGGACTGAATTTAGCTAAGAATACATCGTTACCACCGCCATTGTAAGAAGCGTCATGAGCACTTAGTGTTGGAAAATCTGAAGAGGCTGTTCCACCGGCTACCCAAACATTACCGGCATTATCCTTATCAATTTTATTGGCCATTTCAAATAATGTTCCACCTAAATAGGTAGCCCAAAGCCTTACTCCGTCCTGATCAAATTTAACTACGAACGCATCGGCCGAAGCACCTGACAATGCTGTTTGATAAGCGCCAACCGTTACCGGAAAATCGGATGAATATGTGTTACCACACATGTATACATTGTTTGAAGCATCAACACAAACACCATGTGCTTCCTCAAAATAACTTCCCGAATAATAGGTAGACCATAATAAACTTCCGGCTGAATTGAATTTGGAAATAAAGTTTGACTGACCTGTTACGGGAATACTTAACGAAACCGATTGAAAAGCTCCCGGTGTTATAGGAAAATCCAAGGATCCTGTATAACCTGTCATAAAAACATTGCCGCTCGCGTCACATTCAATGTCCCATGAATAATCTAATTCCAAACCTCCAAAATAAGTGATCCAAATGGATGGATCGATCACCATTGTTTCAAAATTCCCGATTACCTCGTTGGTTTGAATACTGAATAAATTATTTTGCTCCTGCTTAAAGTGCATGGCAAGATCTTTTTGTTTGCCGTTTTGAATTAAATGGCTTTCGGGAATAAGATCCTTTACCGAACCAAAATAATAATTTAAAGATAATGTGTCTTTTGCGAATTTTACATTCTCGGCTCCTTCAAATGAAAACTTAATATTTTTATAGTCTCCACCCTTGTGAATTATGTAATCATACTTTAACTGACCGCCATTACTGTAAAAAACAACATCAATATTCTTGTAGATGTTTTTAAGCATGACTTTTTCGTACGATAAAATTCCCAGGAGTCCGTTGGGGAATTGTGGCGTATAATAATTGAGTTTATGTTTGAGAGGTGATTGTCCAACGGCTTGAATATTTGTTTCGGTAGTAGACCAATTCATGTCGATTCGAACGCCCGGTCCCTTTTCTGAAGCGACCTTATTCTTTTCCTCTTCACTATTTTTTTTCGAGGCCTTATTCTCCAGAATAACATAACTGATTCCTGTTTTGCGGATCATGTAACGAACATTGCCTGCATCGCCATAGAATAGAACTTCGTTGGCTGACTTGTGTTCGGAATTTAAAAGCTGACCTTTGTTCTCAATGAATTTTATTTGCGCCAGTGAATTTTGTGCCGAAAGGCTAAGGAGCAAGGCGAGTATGGGGATAAGTGCTTTCATGAATGGGTAGCTAAGATAGTGCTTTTTTGACAAAATTAAAACACCTTCGCCTAATTAAGCCCCAAGCCTGACCAATGCCTTCTTAGAGGTTCTGGTTCAGAAAATTGCATTTAACTAAACCGTTATTTGTAAAATGAGTACTCGTACTGCATAAACGTATTGAGGGTTAGTACATGTGAAAAAAGAGGCAATTTGTTCAAATAAAGATAGTCGTATCCATATTCTCTTTTTTTATCGAGCCAGTAATAATGAATGACCTTGAGCACTTTTTTTTCTTTAAAATTCTTGCCAAGGGATTTTCTAAAGTATTCGGGCATTTCTTTTACATCAACCTTTATGGTATCATTGTAAATTAAATCGTTATACGGCAATGCGTTTTGCGACTCCGGATCGGTTGGCTCACGTACGATGGCTTCCTCATCGGGATTTCCTTTACGGCTAAAGATCAATTTTCCATTCTCGTATTCATCAAACTGTGCCACTTTACCATTTTCATAGGTAACATGTTGCTTTTTCACCAATAAAATTTCGTCCTTTTTTGAGCGCGATATCATGATAAACTCACGGCTGTTTTGTTTGTTGATGCTTTGCTCTGATGTGTCGTTTCCCGCAAAGGCAATAACTTCAATATAAGTTTCGGTGGTGTCAAGCGGATTGAATTTTCGAATATGTCGAAGATAATTACCCATGAGTTCTTCAATACTATGACTAATGAGTTTGCGATTTTTATCATACGTTTTTATAACACGTGTCATGGGAATTTTATTTCCCCTGTCATCGTAGCTTGTTGTTACCAACGTGTGGACCAAACTATCTTTTGCGCAACTGCAGGCTGTTTCGGTATACCCTTGGCTTGAGTGACTCAAACTCCGATAAAATACATTGTTGGGATGAAGTTGATAGGTAAATAAATGCATACGGGCCAAACTGGAATCGTTTTGAACCATGCTTACTTTTACTTCTTTTACCTTATGGTTTTTGAACGCTTTGGGAGGGAAATAAAGGTCTATATAGCAGTCCTGTGAATGGCTGCTGAAAGCAATTAAACTTACAAGTATGGTAACAAGGTTTTTCACATCTTCAAGCTACACAAAAACTGAACCAAAAACGTGTTAATTTCTATAAAACGCCTATGAATTGTGTTCTTCGCTTAGCAAATTTGCACTATAATATTCGCGATTCATACGCGCGATATTTGAGAGTGAAATTTCTTTCGGGCATTCGGCTTCGCAGGCACCGGTATTGGTACAATTACCAAAACCTTCTTCGTCCATTTGCGCTACCATATCCATTACACGTTTATAACGCTCGGGTTTACCTTGTGGTAATAAAGCCAATTGTGAAACTTTTGCTGAAACAAATAACATGGCCGATGAATTTTTACAAGCTGCCACGCAAGCTCCGCAACCAATACATGAAGCTGCAGCAAAAGCCATATCGGCTTCGGTTTTGGGAACCGGAATTGCGTTAGCATCAACAGCGTTACCTGTATTTACCGAGATAAATCCACCTTTTTGTATAATGCGGTCGAAAGCACTGCGGTCAACAGCAAGATCCTTTATCACCGGAAATGCAGATGCTCTCCATGGTTCAACTACAATGATATCACCATCCTTAAACGAGCGCATGTGTAACTGACAAGTAGTAACTGCATTTTTGGGTCCATGCGGACGACCATTGATGAACATGCTACACATCCCGCAAATTCCTTCACGGCAATCATGGTCAAACGCAACGGGATCAGCTCCTGTATTGATGAGTTGCTCGTTCAGCACATCGAACATTTCAAGGAAACTCATGTCGGGCGAGATTCCCGCAAGTTTGTAGGTTTCAAATTTACCTTTGTCCTTTGCGTTTCTTTGGCGCCAAACTTTTAATGTGATGTTCATGTTTCCGTGGCTCATATATCTTTGTTATTCGTTAATAGTTATTGGTTAATAGGGGGTGTGGGCATGATTTACATTGCGTGAAAAAGGGTGTGGCATTGCCTATTTTTTGCTCGTTAAATATTTTATATATCCGTTTAATACTGTTGCACATTCAATTATTTCATTTTTCAATTCGTTTAATTCCTTCTCGTTTATATACAGTTCTTCATTCGCCACGATCAAATGATCTATCATTTCATATAACGATCCTCTGCTCATTCTGCAAAATTTAGCATTATCTAGGTAATGGAATCTTCCATATCCCTCGGCAATATTTGCAGTTACCGATCTCGAGCAGCGTATTAGCTGATTCTCGAGTCGATATTTTTCTTCAGGTGGAAAAGAACGCACAATTTTTCTTGTTTTTATTCGCACTTCCTTCGCTAATTGCCAGCATTTTAATTCTTCAAACGTTTTCATTCTAACTAAGTATTAACTGTTTTTCTAAGTACTTTCTGTCTTTCAATAATCTCATTTCTTTCACACCCGCCTTTAACAGGCTTTTGAAATCACACCAACACCCCTATTAACCAATAACGAATAACTATTATTTATAACTCCTCGCAGCAATCTTAATATTCTCATACTTCAACTCTTCCTTGTGAAGTTCCCAGCTAACTCCCGTCATATACTCCCAGGCAGCAACAAATGAATATCCTTCATCATCACGTTCGGCTTCTCCCTCACCTGTTTGATGTTCTTCTCTGAAATGACCACCACACGATTCATTACGATTCAATGCGTCCTTACACATCAATTCACCCAATTCTAAAAAGTCGGCAACGCGCCCAGCTTTTTCCAATTCAGGATTAAACTCATCGGCACTACCGGTAACACGCACATCTTTCCAAAATTCTTCGCGAATTTTTTGAATTTCTGCAATGGCTTCTTTTAATCCGGTTGCGTTACGTGCCATTCCACATTTTTCCCACATCACTTTTCCTAAGCGTTTATGGAAATGGTCAACCGATTTTGTTCCTTTTATGTTCAATAATTTATTTAATTGTTCTTTTACCTTATTCTCTGCTTCAACAAATGCTTCATGCGTTGTTGGAATAGGTTTGGTACGAATTTCCTTGCTTAAGTACGCTCCTATTGTATACGGAATAACGAAATAACCATCGGCTAATCCCTGCATCAAAGCCGAAGCTCCTAAACGATTTGCTCCGTGGTCGCTGAAATTTGCCTCGCCAAGTGCGTATAGCCCTTCAACGGTAGTCATTAAATTATAATCGACCCACAAACCACCCATGGTATAATGCACCGCAGGATATATCATCATTGGTTCCTCATACGGATCAACGCCTGTAATTTGCTTATACATGTCAAACAGGTTTCCGTATTTTTCTTTTATAACCTCAGCTCCCATTTCTTTTAATTGAGCTGCGGTTGGATTAAGCATGCTGTGTTTTGTAGCTTCAGCACGACCATATTTTTCGGTCATGTTATGGAAGAAGTCCAAAAACACGGCTTGTCCGGTTGCGTTAACGCCAAAACCGGCATCGCAACGTTCTTTTGCTGCACGTGATGCAACATCGCGCGGAACTAAGTTTCCAAACGCAGGATATCTTCTTTCCAAATAATAATCACGATCTTCCTCGGCAATTTGACTCGGTTTTAATTTTCCGGTACGCAATGCTTCGGCATCTTCTTTCTTTTTAGGCACCCAAATACGTCCATCGTTACGCAACGATTCGCTCATCAACGTAAGTTTTGACTGATGATCACCCGAAACAGGAATACAGGTTGGATGAATTTGAGTATAACAAGGATTGCCAAATAAAGCTCCTTTTTTATGTGCTTTCCATGCGGCTGTAACGTTAGACCCCATGGCGTTAGTTGATAAATAGAAAACGTTTCCGTATCCACCGGTACACAATAAAACCGCGTGACCGAAATGACGTTCAATTTCACCGGTAATTAAATTACGGGCAATAATTCCACGGGCTTTTCCTTCGATCATTACAACGTCCAACATTTCGTGACGCTCGTACATGGTCACGTTACCTAAACCTGTTTGACGCATGAGGCCGCTATAAGCACCCAATAATAATTGCTGACCGGTTTGACCCGCTGCATAAAAAGTTCGCTGTACCTGTGTGCCACCAAATGAACGGTTACTTAATAATCCACCGTATTCACGTGCAAACGGAACGCCTTGTGCAACGCATTGGTCAATGATATTGGCGCTTACTTCGGCCAAACGATGAACGTTTGCTTCGCGTGCGCGATAATCGCCACCTTTAATTGTATCGTAAAATAAACGGTGAACACTGTCGCCATCGTTCTGATAATTTTTTGCAGCGTTAATTCCACCTTGCGCAGCAATGGAGTGTGCCCTGCGTGCCGAATCCTGAAAACAAAATACTTTTACTTTGTAACCAAGTTCTGCCAATGAAGCGGCAGCCGATGCGCCCGCAAGACCCGAACCTACAATGATAATTTCAATGTGGTTCTTATTTGCCGGATTTACCAACGCAACCGAAGATTTGTATTTAGACCATTTGGTCTCTAAATTTCCTTCGGGGATCTTTGAATCTATTTTTGATGCCATAATGCTAAAAGTCTTTTTAAAAAATTATGCTATCCAACCCATGTGCAAGCTTATGGGCATGGCCGCAAATATTGCTGGAACAATGATCGAGAAAGCAATGCCTGTTTTATGAATAAGCGGAGAATATTTTTTATGATTGATGCCCAACGATTGAAATGCACTTTTAAATCCATGTAATAAGTGATACGCTAACGAAACCATGGCTGCGCAATATAAAACCACGACCCATAATTCGGTAAAAATTAATTGCATTACACCAAAAAGATTTTCGTTACCGTTCATATCGGTTACGTTCATTCCCTCTTCACTAAAATGCTCGAGGCCGTTAATGCGTGTTTCTACCCAAAAATGACGAATGTGAATGATCAGGAATATCAAAATAAGTGTTCCTAAAAGTCCCATCCATCGGCTATACCATTTACTATTGGCATTACCATTGTTAACGGCATATTTTACAGGGCGTGCTTTACGGTTTTGGATCGTAAGACGAAGTGCCAGAAAAATATGCGCAAGAATTCCAAGGAAAAGAAAAATTTCCATAAAGCGAATGATCCAATTAGCGCTCATGAAATGCGCTCCCATATTATATGTTTCGCCACCATCGTTAACGAAGATGAGCGCGTTTACAAAACAGTGAACCACCAAAAAAGTGATTAAAAAAAGGCCTGTAAGACCCATTAAAAGCTTACGCCCGATTGAATTTCCGAAAACACCTTTATTGCTCATGTTGATTTTTGATTATACCATTGCAAATGTAATGGTAGCGCAGGAATTACCAATTTAAAGTTCTTATTTAGAACAATTCTAAAACCTTGTTGAAATGCCTTGATACGTGGGGATTTGAAACAGAGGGGAATATGATTTAAATCTTTAATAATTCGGCTTTTATTCATGTTTTCCTTATATCTTTGCCGCCAACTAAAAAACACCTATGAGCAGTAAAAAATACATTGTTCCCCATGACTTTTCCATTGTTGGAGAAACAGCGCTTAACCACGCAGTTAAAGTTGCTAAAACAACCGGTGGAGTTGTTCATTTGTTACATGTTGTGGCTAAACCGGCCCAGGTTGAAGAAGCCCGTGAAAAATTGGTAGCTATTGCGCGTGCGGCTTTGAAGGCTGACGGAGTTCAGGTAGAGGCAATTGTACGTATTGGAAATATATTTGACGATGTTGCAGAGTATTGTACCGAAATAAAGGCCGAATTGGTATTTATGGGCACACACGGTACCCGCGGATGGCAAAAAATTTCGGGTAGTTATGCTATGAAAGTGATAGAAAGTACATTCGTTCCCTTCATTGTAGTGCAACAACGCAAAATTAAAGAAACGGGTTACGATGATATTGTTGTTCCCTTGGATCTTGATAAAAACACCAAGCAAAAATTGCGTATTGTAGCTGAAATAGCGAAGTACTTCAATTCAAAAGCGCATATTCTTTTGCCTAAAACAACCGATACCGATGATAAGCTTGATCTGAACATCAATCTTGCTTTCGCAAAAAAACAATTGAACGAACACGGCATTCAATACACGACCACCTTCCTTGAAGGTGATTTCACGAAAGAGATCATCAATTATTCGGTTGCGAATGATTGTGATCTTATCATGATCGTAAACTCTTCGGTTGAAAAAATTGCGGGTAATTTATTCGCGTCAAGTTCCGAACAGGCCATTATTACCAACGATGCGCAAATTCCTGTATGTTTAATTAATCCAAAAGACCTTACAACAGGAGGATCATCGATCTTTAATTAGACACAGGAAGTCAGACATAGGATACAAGACAGAGAGTCGAAACAACTTTTAACGAAATACTTTGTTCAGGCTCTCAAGCGTCTAAAAAAGTTTATAATGAAAAAAGCGGGACCATTGTTCCGCTTTTTGTAAATAATCAGCTCCCTAGGCGCGGCATTTTAGTAAATAGAAACCACAAGAAATAATTAAAGCCCTGTAGGGGCGACATTCTAGCAAAGTTTTCATGATTAAAATTAACGATAAACTAATAAGCGATAATTTATTCGAAAGAAAATTCGTGTGCGATTTAACTGCGTGCAAAGGTGCCTGTTGCATTGAAGGTGATGCCGGTGCTCCGCTGGAAAAAGAAGAGACAAAGATCCTTGAAAAAATATTTCCAAAAGTTAGAAAATACCTGCGCCCCGAAGGTGTAAAAGCCATTGAAGAACAAGGCACATGGTTAACCGCCAAAGACGGTGAATTGGAAACGCCTCTCATAAATGGTAAAGAATGTGCCTATGTTATTTTTGACAAAAAAGGAATTACAAAATGCGGCATTGAAAAAGCGTATGAAGATGGTGTGGTTGATTTCAAAAAACCCATCTCCTGCCATTTATATCCTATTCGAACAAAAGAAACCAAGTCGGGAACCATTTTAAATTTCGATGAATGGGATATTTGCAAGCCAGCCTGTAAATGTGGTGCTAAATTAGACATTAAAGTTTTTCAATTTTTAAAAGAACCCATTATCCGAAAATTCGGTAAGAAATTCTATAAGGGGCTGGAAGAGGTAGATAAATTGATTTAAGTTAGTTATCACTTAACGTATATACCATAAATTTATTCGTTTTCCAATCATCTAACACAAGGAAATTCGTTCCGTTTATGGCATAATAAAATGGTATAAATTTTCCTTTTGGAATAGCAGCAGTTGCTTTTTCATACTCCACCTTAAAATTCATATCCAACAATACCCGTGTAGAATTTTCATCACTAAATTTGACATAAGTAGCTCCTCCTGTTTTTAAATCAATTTCATAAATATTGCAAGAATACATGCTTTCATAACTGGAGGTACAAACTAAATAGTTCTTTCCCTTCATCTCAATAAGGTTTAGGTTATGTTCAGAGGTCGAGTTCCTAAAAATCTTATCTTCTTCCATTTTGCCGGTAACATCAATAAAATTACCATATACCAGGTCAAAGTCGGTATTAAATTTTAAGATACAGTTTCCCTCATAATATCGTTTAATGTACATCTTATGATAGCCTTCTCCATATGAAGAAATAACAAAAAATGCTTTTTCCTTTTCATTAAATATTATATTTGGAAAATCAGAATTATAATACTCTATAGCACACATCTTCGCGTTACCTTCAAATAAATTAGTCTTGGTGCCTCTCGGGCAATTTTTACCAAAATCAAGTGGTACCTCCTTCGTGGACACAATCTTGTTGTCTAATAAATCGTATTTCATAAAGTCATAAATAACACCGATTTTTTCGTCCTTCGTCAAAAACCTTGTTTCGGTAACAAAATATAAATACTTTTCATCGTTACCAATTAACTTATACTTTGATATTCCTGTCTCAGCTTTGAAAGTTGGGATTTCCAATTGTTGTTCCTCTAAGGTACTAAAATCACCCTTTATGACTGTTGTGTGAAAATTTCCAGAAGGAAGTCCCTCTGTTCCGTCATTACCGTCACGTTTGTTATTGTTATCCAAACTTAAAATTACAATATCATTATTAAAAATAAAAAAAGAGCATAAATTTTTAGATGCCGGTACATCATGCTTCACAACATATGATCCATCACTTTTTATGTTTATTAATGATACTGTAGACTTATTTCCGTTTATCCCCTTGCGATCAAGCCCTAATCCATATAAATTATTAGTTTTTTCATCATACAAAAATTTAAACGTAATGCCTTTCAAATCCTCCTTTGATTGGGTGTCAAATTCTAAAATTTTTCCGCCATTTTTATTTATGATTGTGATAATTTGACTAGTGTTTTTTTTTACCGTGGTAACATTTGATTGAGAAAGAAATAAGTTTCCGTTATCTAAAGGAATAATTCGAGTATCACCGTAACCATAATCAGAATCCTTATA